>JAGOON010000016.1 GCA_017992505.1 Minisyncoccota bacterium
CAATCACACGTGCAGTAATAGGAACCGTCCAAAATATAATATGTCTCAGTGCAGTGAGAAGTTTATGGTTAAATTCCTTAACCATATTCTTCGCAAGAAGTGTTGAGAGTGTTGGGAAAGCTGCAACAGAGTAGCTCATACCGATTACCGCAAGCGGTACCGACTGAAGATTGAACGCGAATTGAAAAACAGAGACCGAACCGACAACCATTGTTGTCGCCATACCAGTGAGCACCAGAAGAACGATTTGATTAACTGAGAGCGTGAGCGCGCGCGGAATGGAGACAAAAAGTACATCGCGAAGAAGTGCCCAATCATATTTGAAGACAAATCCAAAACGATAATCACTTTGTGCTACATATGGTACTTGAATGAGCAAGTGCCCGAGCGCACCCAATACTACACCAATGACTAATCCCGCAAGACCAAAGTACGGATACAGTACCGCAACACCAAAGATGATTCCTAGGTTATAGAGAAGCGGACTGACCGCATACAGTACAAAACGATGGCTCATTTGAGTCACTACGCCACAAAGACTCGATACACCGAGTAAAAAAGCTTGGAACATCAGAATCTGTGTAAGTGTAGAAAGGAGACCCGCTTGCTCCACAAAACCTGGGAAGAGCATTGGGATGTACCAGTGCGCGCCAAACGCCAAAAGAAGCGCTACCACACTGTACATAATAAGAAAGATTGAGAAAACTTGAGAAATCACACGAGCTCCTGCAGCTGCTCCCCCCTCTTCTGTGTAACGACTCACAAACGGAAGTAGTACGTACACAGAGAGTACAGAGGCAAAAAGTACAAACATTAAGTCAGGAATCCGGAATGCCGCGTAGTAAAGGTCGAGTTCGCTACCCGCACCAAAAAGATGTGCAAGAAGACGATCACGAACAACCGCAAGAATCTGCGAACCAACTGCGAATAAGGCAAGAATATACGCGGCCTGGTGTAGGCCGCGTACTTCTCTGTACATAAAGTTGAACACTCTTCGCACCATATATTTACTCAGCGGTACCTTCGGTTTGTGTCGGAGCGGTATTTACTGGACTAACCAAGTCGGTGTCAGGATTGGTTGGTGAGGTTATATTATCACCGTTCTCTTGATTTGGTTTCTGTTCATTGACCGAACCCTCAAGCCCTTGTGACGGAACGGATGGGAGCCCTCCCGTTTCAAGTTGTGAGATGAGATCGTTTAACTGTTTATTTTCTTTATTGGTCTCTTTAACAATTCGAAGTTGTGTGAGTGCGTCCTCAAGTCGTTTCTGATCAAGATAGGCGAGCGCAAGCATATAGCGAGCATTGGCAAAATTCTTGTCAATTTTTATTGCTGATTCATATGCAGTGACCGCTCCATCTAAATCCTTGTTAGCAGCGAGAAGTATTCCCAGCTGATAATGACGAGTTGGGTTATTTGGCTCGAGTGTAATAATCTGACGAGTAGTATCAACAGCCGACTGAATATTTCCTTCCTTTACGTCGATTTGCGTGAGGAGAAAAAGAGCCTCTGGGAAATTATTCTTAAGCGTCAGTGCTTCGCGTACTTTTTCACGAGCAAGATTATTATCATTGAGCTGTGCTGCGAGATAGGCTGACATCATTGCATAGCTTGGACTTAATGGATCTCGCCACTTTGCATCCTCAATCTTTCCGTTGGCAAGATTTTCCGCATCTTCGAAGCCAACACCTGCAAGCAGCATGAAGACATTGGCTAGTGTTGCGTGCGCATCAGGGTTACTTGGGTCGAGAGCTATTGCTACTTCAGCATCTTGTCGTGCTTGGACAGCTAAACTCACAAACTTATCCTGATCTTCCTTGGTTGGATCTTTAATGCCGAGCATTGATTGAAGCTGACTAAGTTTAGTTTGTGCCATTGCACCAGCAAAAACATCATCTTGGTATCGAGAGAAAGCTGACTGGGTAAGCTGTTGAAATTCTTCAATTGAAGTAGCTTTCGTTCGAGCCTTAGTAAAGGCAGCTTGTGCAACGTATTGCTTTCCGAGAGTGAAGATGGCGGCCACTGATACTGTAATTATGACAATCACGACTGTCATAAGGAAGAAGCCACGACGACGACTGCTCACAAGCGCGATATTGATACTAGCTGATGACACGAGGGCTTGGTAGGCGACAAACGAGAGTCCGGTAAGCATCGCAGCGAGCAGAAGTATAACCGCACCAGATACATACACATACGAGATACCCCAAAGGAAAACAGCCCCGAGATAGGTCACTACCCCAAAGTAATACCAGAAGGAATCTGAAGAATCAGCTCGAAGCAACATTCGATAGCCAAGGTAGATGTACAAAGCGTGAAAAGCCAAAATCGCAATACCTCCGAGAATACCGAGTGTAATAAAGAGGGTTGGAACAAAACCAAAACCTGCATTGAAATCTGTGTTCCAAAAAATAGTTTCGTTAATCGAACGATCCTTGTGAATACGCCATGCATCAGCAAAACGATTTGGACCAGTACCAAGAAGAATGTCGTCGCTATATACGCCACGAGCGATATCAATAGTCGCAGTCACTGAAGGACGAACTTCTATATAGTTGACTCCAGTCATCGTGCTAATGCGGGCACCGAGATAATCCCCTGCGACCACAAACATAGCGCTCACGACACACACAAGAAATATAGAACCAATTACCCAGAGGGAAACCGCTCTATTTTCTCCCCCATCAACACGGCCGAACAAGGTGTCACGAGAGAAGACATACACAAGCAAAAGAAGCCCGAAGAAACCAACCACAACCCATAGGTTAAAGAAGTTAACAACACCCATAATCACGAGTGAAAGTGCAATGAGCATAGTCATTATAACTTCGTACGATTTCTTGAGCGGAAGTTGAATCAAGGTAACAAGTCCAATGATGACAGTAAGCGCTGCGAGAATAGCCAGGTCATTAAAACTTCCAGTAGGCGAAACTGTAATTGAATTAAAACTACCAAGATTGAGCACCGGACTTTCAATAAATAGCCTTACGATGGTGTAGAGAATAGCAACTGCGGAGGAGGCTCCGAGCGCAATAAGTGCTTTAAGGCTCATAATTTTTGAGCGCTGCAAAACGAGTGGGATGGTCATCACAAGACCCATAACAGCAAAGAAGCCAGCGGTCTGTGACTCAAATACATTTCCACGGAGTGCGTCTTGTATGTCTCCAGAAATAAGCGCACTTAAAAATGCCACTACCACAACCCCCCAAAAAGCGATGAGCGCTCTTGGAAGAACCGTAGAGACTTGACTGTAACGAAGTGATGAGAGGCCAGTCAAAATAACGACGGTCATACCAATAACAACGGCAATGATTGCTTTATCGAAGCCAAGAGACGCAGGAAGACCAGGAACAAAAAAGACGGGGATAAGGAAGAGAAGCGCAATAACAAGATACTGCTCAAAACGCAAAATCATTGAACCAATTTTGTCTGGATTACTCCGTTTTGGGGATTCGGACTCACGTCGTGGCACTTGTTGATATGGTGATTGCTCAGATTGATAAACCTTCGGTGTAAATAAACTTCCAGACATAAAATACTATCCCCTATATATGTAATAAGGTAATTGTACCACACAGCAAACCGCCCCTTTCGGGGCGGTTTGTACACATAAGCCGAATTCTGTCGGGACAAGTCCCGGATGATCATATACCTAGGGTGACTGTTGCCAATCACCTCATGCGGCTCTCTTCCGTCGCCATTTTGTTGAAATTTTTCAACAAAATGGCGACGGAAGCACGGCCTTGCACGCAAGTAAGGATTTAGCCGTTTCACCCCATATATTACTATATGGGCTATTCCTCAAGAAAATTCTATAAGGAATTCCTTTGCTTTCGCTCCGGACGTCTCTGCTCGCACCTCTGGTTATTACTAACCGACGGGCATTACCCGCTACCCTTCTCCACCGAACTAGGTGGGCGTGTTCGGACTTTCCTCCCTCTTTTACTCAAGAGGGCGATCATCGTGTTCGATTATTATGCAATAATTGGAAATATAGCGCAAGTAAATTGACTACCGTGGGACGATTACCTCATCCCCAACCTTGAGTGAACTACTGGCAACAAACCCTCCATTAGCTTCAATCACGTACCAGGCTGGTTTTGGTGAAGCAAATGATTCAGGAAATGTTTCTGGAGCGATATTTTCTTTTATGTGTACAATCCGACCATCTTTAGCAGCCCATATAATATCAAGTGGATAATTCATATCTTTCATCCAAATTGAGTGTTCACCATCGGTCCCAAAGGCAAATAATTTTACAACACCCTCTGGAAGATACGGTGTATTGGAGAGACCTTTAATACGTTCAGGCATTGAGTCAGCGATTGAAGCTTGCACAGTGGTCGAACCAATAACTATTGGCACGAGTTCAGGATAATAAGTACGCCAATCGTCAGAGGTCGTTTCACTCTTACTGTCTTCTACAGGAATTTCGTACTCGCCACGAGCAACTGCATCGCGAACTTCTTCTTGTTTCTCCTGAACTGAGTAATATATCCCCACGCCACCGCCAATGAGGACGAGGGTGAGGACGACCATGATGATGCGTTCGGTAATTTTCATACTATTTCCTTAATCAACTCAGTATACCATCGCTTAAAGAAGGATGAGTGTAGCGAGACCAAGGAATATAAAGAAACCAAAAACATCCGTTGCCGTTGTAATGAAAATAGTAGCTGAGGTGGCAGGGTCTTTCCCAATCGCTTTCATAAAGACTGGAACAAAGGCTCCAAAGAAACCGGCAATAATAAGGTTGCAAACCATAGCAATGCCGAGCACTAAACCAAGTAGTGGACTCTGATTCCAAAGTGTTGCAATAAGCGCCACCAAAACACCATTTATAAGACCGTTAATTAATCCCGCCCCCACTTCGGTCATAATTGGCTTAAGACTATTTGCCAATCGAACGTCACCAACTGCAATACCACGCACCATGACAGCGAGCGTCTGCGTAGCCGCATTTCCACCCATACCTGCAATAATTGGCATATAAACGGCAAGTAATACCAATTGACTAAGCGTATCCTCAAAGAAACTAACGACTGCCGCTGCCAAGAAGCCTGTGCCTAAGTTTATAATCAACCATTTATATCGGTGCTTTACCTTGCTTCCAACACTATCTTGCACCCCTTCACTCTCCATAACACCCGCAAAGTCGTAAAGTGACTCAGCTGGTAGCTTTTCAAACAAAGGACGGACAGACTCAGCGTAGATGAGACCAAGGACACTCCCATCTTTATCGAGCACCACAACCTTTTTACTCTTACTTGCAGTCAATAAGTCAACGATCTCTGAAATGTCCGCCTGATAGGAAATGGTCTTAAGCGGTTGAATAAATCTTTTGAGTGGGAAAGAGTTACGCTCTCGTACCAATACAGCAAAGGGCACCTCCCCACAGAGTTCTCCTTTCTCTTGAACCAGGATTTCAGGATATTTACCCGTTTCCTCGTAGTGCTCATCGATAATATTCGCAGCTTCACCAATAGTGAGTGTGGCGGACAAATATAAATAGTTGAAGTTTACAAGCGAAAGGCTTGCTTGTGGATGGAAGCGCAAAAAATGATCTATCTTTTCTCGGATTTCAGTTTTTAGTCTCTCAATGACACGCTTTCGATAGCGAGCATTGGGAATGAGTGTAAGTACCCGTTCAACCTGAAGCATATCCATGTTGTCCAATAGGTCGACAATTTCTTCGGTTGAAAGCTCACGGAGAATTGATTGTTGAAGATGTAAAGAAAGCTCCAAGAAAGTGGCACTTCTTTCAGCTACGGAAAGTTTCCGAAACAGTATCATTCGTTCGTCAGGGCGATACGTAAGTGAACGAGCAATAGTACTCATCGAGTGATTCATGCTTCAAGTATAACAAGCAAATAAAAAACTCCGCCGTCTTCCTGTGAAGACGGCGGAGTTTTTTTGTTTTAAATAAGAATCTCAATTGTAGCCTTTCCTCTTAGCTCTTCAATCAACGCCGTAACTTGTTCCTGTTCTTTGGTTGATTTGATTTGCTCTTTAATTTGTTCTGCCACTTCTTCAAGCGCAGGGAGACCTGCACCTTCACCACCAGCTGCATCATAAAAAGCTTTCACTTCTTCATCTGTGATGTCCGTTTTCTTTTCTGCAAAGACAACGTCAAGTAATGCTTGGATAGTGAGTTCATTTCGAACATCGCTACGAAGGGTTTTATCATCAATTCCAAACTGCTTCATGCGTTCAAGGAGAACTTCCTTACCGCCCACCTCTTCAGTCAGTGTGTTTATACGTTCATCAACATCGGCACTCGTTACTTCTATATCTCGCACCTCTGCCTCCTGCATCAAAAGCTCAGTATTTATAAGCATTTCAACTGCTTGTGACTGGATTTGCGTTGCAAGCTCAGGGTCAGTTGTATCCATTCCTTGTGCCGCAGCACCAGCAGAAATTTGTGAAATACTGGTCTCAAGTTGCTTTTGAGTTACCTTTCCATCGTTAACTTTGGCGATTGCTTTATGCGAGGCAAATAGTGAACCTGCCTTGTCGAAGACGCCTGTATTGATACGACCTTGTTCTTCCATAATGTAAAGGAGACCAACGAGTGCAACAATTACGAGCACAACAGCAGAAATAGTGTACTTTCTACCAAGTATCCAGTCTTTTGCTTTTACAACATACGCCATCACCATCACAACTGGCGATGCTTTTGCTACCACTTCTGTCTCTGTCTCAATTACCTCCTTTGCTTCTTCAACAGGAGTAATCACCTCTAAAGAGGCTTCTTCTACTTCGGAAACCGTCTCTGAAACAGCTTCCTTTACTTCTTCAATAGGAGTAGTGACAATTTCTCCGGTCGTTTCAGTCATACTTTCTGAAACATCGGTGGTGGTAGTTTCTACTTGAGATTCAGGATTCGGGGTTGAGGTATCTTCAGTATTTTTCTCTTGTTCGTTCATAGTAAAAATGATTTAGGTAAAAAACTCTTTCTAAAAAGCCACCATAGATGGAGGTTTCTAACCTTGGAATTGTACACTATTGGCTCTTTTAGGACAAAGATTCGGGATGTTGAGCACTCCAAGAAGCGAGTACAATAGCGGTCGCAGCGGCAGCATTGAGCGATTCACAACGGGGGTGAATTGGGATAGAGAGGAGTTCGTCGCATAATTCTTTAGTCTTTTCACGGAGGCCAGAGCCCTCATTACCAAGTACAAAGATACTTGGTCGGGAATACTGTTCTTTTACCGTACTAGTTGTCCCCTCTCCCTCAAGCCCATAGACCCAAAAACCACCCTGTTTGAGGTCACGAAGCACTGTATTTACATTGGGAATAGTCACCAGTGGAATCCGAAACGCCATTCCAGCTGATACTTTCACCACAGTCCCTGTGACAGGTGCTTGATTGTGCGGTGGAATGAGTACTCCTGCGAGACCAAAAGCAGCAGCACTTCGAATAACTGCACCAACATTATGTGGGTCCTGCACCTCACCGAGCACAAGAAGTGCTGTTCCAGGTTCGGTTTTGAGCGTTTGCTTGAACGTTTTGTATGGAATAGTGAGACGATCAGGTCGAATACCCAACACCACACCCTGATGGGATGCTTTAGCAGAAACACCGCGGGGAGGATTTTTCTCATTCAATATTTTAAGCTTCAGGCTCTTTTGCGCATCAAGAAGCTTCAAAATAGACACATCCGAAAAATCTGCTGCTACATGCGCTTCCACAACCACATCTGGTCGCTCTTTGAGAACTTCCCTTGCTGAGTGTTTTCCAAAGATATACTCGACCTCCACTTTTTCGTTTTTCATACCGCGCATCGTACATGATTTATAAAAGATTGACTAGTCTTGTATTGTATGTTATTTTCATGCAACGCTTTTGTCACTTGTGTGGGGCCAATAGCTGCAGATGTCTGACTATTCTCTTTTCAGGTCTCTGAATTACTTACCTGCACGCCCCGGAGCCCAAAATATTTTTTTAGGTGCTCCATTAACTAATATTAGATGGAAACAAACAATTCTCGACGTCCAAATTCTGGACGCCGTCCTTATTCTGGTTCAGGTGGTGGAAAACCAACGAACCGACCAAGCTTCAATCGTGAAGGTGGTGGAGGTGACCGACGTCGCTCTGGTACACGTCGACCATCTTCTGCTTCCCGCTTTGGCGGTGGCGGACGTCCATCGTCTTCTCGTGGTGGTGGAAGTAAGCGAAAACAACCTACGTTCGATCCTTCACAGTTTATCAACAAGAACCCTGTCGAAGCCAAGACCGAAGCCTATGTACCAAAGCACACTTTCAAGGACTTCAAACTTGGTGGTTTGATTGTAGCTAATGTCGAAAAACTCGGCATTGAAACACCTTCACCGATCCAAGACCAAATCATCCCTCTCATCACAGAAGGAAAGGATGTTATTGGTCTCGCTGAAACAGGGACTGGAAAGACTGCTGCGTTTCTTCTTCCGCTTATCGAAAAGACTGCAAAAGAAAAAGCTCAGGTGACACTTATCCTTACACCAACCCGCGAACTTGCCCTCCAAGCTGAGGGAGAGTTTCGTAAGTTTGGTGCTGGACTCAAACAATACTCAACCACCTGTGTTGGAGGAACAAGTATCCGCCCACAGATTCGTGCACTCGCGCGGACCAATCAATTCATTATTGGTACACCTGGTCGTGTTCTTGATCTCATCGAGCGCAAGATTATCAAGCCTGAGAAAATTACCAACGTCGTACTCGACGAAGCTGATCGAATGCTCGACATGGGATTCATTCATGATATGCGAAAGATTTTGGCTGGCGTTCCAAAAGAACGACAAACACTCTTCTTCTCAGCAACCATGACTGACGAAGCAGAGCGCCTTGTCAATGACTTTATGCGAAAGCCAGTGACAGTTTCAGTAAAGAAGAAGGATGTCACTAACAGTATCGCGCAGGATGTTGTCATCTACGAACACGTACATAAGTTCGATACCCTTCTCGCGCTTCTCGCAAAACCAGAATTCAAACGCGTTATTATCTTCGGCGCAATGAAACACAGCGTTGAAAAGCTTGCAAACGAACTTTCTAGTAACGGTGTAAAAGCTGAATCTATCCACGGCAACAAGAGTCATGGACAACGTCAGCGTTCACTGAGTAACTTCAAGAGTGGGCAAGCTCGCATTCTTGTAGCGACAGATGTCGCTGCTCGCGGAATCCACGTCGATAATGTCACCCACGTTATCAACTACGACCTCCCCAACACCTTCGAAGATTACGTTCACCGTATCGGTCGAACTGGTCGTGGAAGTAATAGTGGTATGGCACTCACCTTCGTACACAAATAAAACAAAAAAAACCGACCCCAAAGGGGTCGGTTTTTTTATCTATTCATCGTATTCGCGCACCTCATTCAAATCAATTACTCCTTCTTGATGGAGACGCTCCTGTATTTGTCCTGCCTTAGCGAATCCACTACGGATAACATTCATAATGTCATCAACTGTTCCTTCTCGCCCGCTACTAATTAAATACCATTTGACTCGAGCAAATTCTATTTCGCTGTATAGAAGCTGTTTTCCCATACTCCTTAATAATACCGCACATTGACGTTCCAAAAGTCCTGTGGTGAGAAAACCTGTGTCTAACTCAAAAATTCCCTTTAAATACTTACTCTACAGCTTAAGATTCAAGCTCACTCTCGGGATATCCTATAGCTCACTAAGAAGATAGTACGCAGCAAATGTCGCCATAATCATGCCCACTAGGACAATGAGTGCGTAGGTGAGCATACTATGAATATTCATGCGTTATTTTTTCTTCTTGGTCACGGGTTTTTTCCTTGGTGCTGACGCAACAACTTCTTCAATATGTGCATGGCCTCTAAAATGGCGAATCCTGGGAATAATTACTCCAACGATTCCTGAAATGAGAGCGATTTGAAGAAACCCAAAACCAATTAACATACCAATTGCGCCAGCGTACCAGATACTTGCCGCTGTAGTGAGGTTACGCACATTCGATCCATCTTTCAAAATGAGACCCGCCCCTAGAAAGCCAATGCCCGAAACAATCTGTGCCGCAATGCGTGACTCAGATGTTGGATCAACCGTCATCGACAAGAAGGTGAATATCATCGAACCACAGATAACAAATGTGTTGGTGCTAATGCCCGCATCCTTCCCCCGAAGCTCACGCTCCGCTCCCATGATGTAGCCAAGGAACATACTGAGCGCGAGCGCTTTCAAAAAAGTCAGGACAATAGGATCTAGTAAGGCAAGGTACGGTGCGATATATTCCATATCACTGCATTATAACAACCGTTTCATCTGAAAGATTTTTTAACTGTTGAAACAAAATACCGCCAGATCCCTTTTGGGGTTCTGGCGGTATTCTTCTATCCTCTTCTATAACTCATCAAGTGCTTCGTCTATGAGATCGAGCGCTTCATCAATCAAGTCTTCAGCTTCGTTCTCGTCATCATCGTCGAGCGCATCTTGAGCCTCGTCAAGGAGATCTTCCGCTTCATCGAGTAAGTCCTCGGCATCACCAATATCATCACCATCATTATCTGCTTCTTCTACTTCGTCCCAAGCGTCATCAAATTCATCCCATGCGTCATCGAGCATATCCTCCACATCACTGTCGTTTGAAGATTCGCCAATTGCATCAATAGCTTCGTCTACCAAATCTTCTGCTTCCTCAGCGAGATCCAGAGCTTCGTCATAATCGTCATTGTCATACGCAACTTCAGCTTCATCGAGAGTGTCCTTTGCTTCGTCCAAGAGGTCTTCCGCCTCACTCGTCGCCTCACCGGCGTCGTCAGCTTCTTCTATTTCAGTTTCTGCATCATCAATTTTGTCGTTCACTTCATCAATCAAATCGTCTGCCTCATCAGCGTCACTGTCTACACCCGCCAAATCAAGTGCTTCATTAGCAAATTCGTCTGCCTCATCAAGCGCATCTTCTGCATCGCCATAATCTTCATCGAGATACGCTCGGACCGCTTCAAGGAAGCTGTCACGCGCATCATTAATCAGGTCGTCCGCCTCATCCTGTTCATTAACATCGTCGATTGAAGAAAGTTCGTCATCCGCTTCTTCAATAAGGGAAAGGACATCGTCCATATAGTCCTTGATATCCTCGGCCTCTTCACTTTCAGACGAACTATCATCTGCTTCGTCATTCTTATCAGCAAGAGCTTGCTTGAGCTTTGCTTCGAGCTGAGCAATTTTAAGCAACATTGCTGAGGTTGAAGTATCGTTACCAGTACTTGTAGTTGGTGTTGGTGTTGGTGTTGGTGTTGGTGTGGTACCGCCACCCGCAATAAGCTCAGCGAGTTTCGCACGAGATTTTGCACCAAAGTATCCACTCGCAGGTGAAATTCCATTGGCAGACTGCCACTTCATCACTGCAGCTTGGGTAAGTGCTTTAAACTCAGTAGTTTCCTTTCCAAGTGAACCAACACCAGAAGCTGCGATGGCAAAACCGTGACTATTGAGGTACTGCTGAAGACAACGTACTTCTTCACTCATGACGCCCATTTGTAAGTCTTTGGTAATGGAACAAGTGGCTGCCTGTGCTCCATGAGGAATTACGAGTAAAAAGAGGGCGGTCGCAAGTGCGCCCGACGCTAGCCAGAGGCGAGCATCATTTTTAATACTATGTATGTTCATATACATAAAGTATACATCATATGAGCCACATCGATATACCTTGGCCACTTGCAGTCGTATGACGTTGTGGTATCGTCGTTTTAGAAAAGGAGATTAATTATGGAAACACTGCGTACCTTGGCTTTTTCAGCCCGGCACGCAGGACGATTTACCATCGTTCGTGTCGTGAGCCGTGCTGGTGACCTCACCATCTCTAACATCATGATTTTGCTATATGGAGAACATTGGTTTTATCTGGCCATTATTATTGCCAGTGTATTCAATTGCTCAGTTGAATACCTTGGTAATAAATTCTGGACCTTTGGTGATATGCGTACAGTTAGACGTGATACTCAAAAGGAATTGATACTTTACCTTTTAATCCGTGGCTTTTATGGACTATTTGGATTTACCGCCCTTTTCGTACTCTATAAAATCCTCTTGTTTCCGTACTTTATAAGCTCTATCACTGTGGCTTCAGTATTATGGTTCCTGTCTTTTAAAGCGTTCCAAGGACTATTTTCGGGCATCCCTCGCGGACTTCCGCGCACAATTCGCAAAGCCAGGCTTCTATGGAAACAAAAAAGGGTTCGTTCAGTATGAACGAACCCTTTTCTTATTCCCCGCTTTGGAATGTATACTGTATCCCATAAATAATAGTTAAAAAGAATATGCATCAGGGAAATTGGAAATGTAGCACATGTGGAGGAGCAATAACCGAGCTTCCCTTTGTACCAAGAAGTGAATCAGGGCTAACCTGCCGTACCTGCTATGGTAAACAAAAAGGTGGGAGTGCTTCTCAAGCACCAACAATGTCGACAGTATCTGAAGTTCCTGACATTCCCTTTGACGCAGGACTCGCTGGAGAACCAAATTTTGATGATGGTCTTATCCCCGTAAGTACCTCTTCTGGTGATAAACCAAAATTTTCTGGCGACTGGCAGTGTGCCAGCTGTGGAGCCTCCATCACCTCACTTCCCTTTACACCCCGTGATACTAGCAACTTAAAGTGTATCGATTGTTTTAAAAGTAGTCGAGGTTAGTCTTTTAAAAAAACCGAAAGCAATGCTTTCGGTTTTTGTTAACTGCCAAGTTCTTTAGTTGATATTCTTATTTACCTGCATCACTTCGATCCATCCCCCCGGAATACCAAAATGTGGATGATCTTTAAACATATCGGCTGCCACATCAAGTGACTCGGCCTCAATAAACGAATACATCATGATATCGTTTCGAGAATCTTCAATTCCAGTTGCAGTAACACGCTTTGGTTTACCAATACCTGCCGTCTCCTTGATAACATCCTTATGGCTCTCCATCCAAGTATTCCACTCTGATTGCATTTGTACTTCTTGAGCCTTTCGAGTCTCTTCATCTAAAAGCATCCAAGCGTCGAGCCCCGAATGGGGCATCTGATATGTGACAAAAAATTTCATACGATTAGTATACGCGTATTGAGTAGTATTCTCCATGGTAAACTCAAATAATCATGGAAAAGCATCGCATTTATAGAATGGTTTTTGCCAGCGTCTATCCACTTTATATTACAAAAGCGGAGAGAAAGGGACGTACCAAGGAAGAAGTTGATACTATTATTCGCTGGCTCACTGGTTACACCAAAAGGGGTTTAGAGTCTCAAATCAAAAAACAAACAAATTTTGAAGCGTTTTTCGCCAGCGCTCCTAAAGCGAATCCCAATCGGTCTCTCATAAAAGGCGTCGTTTGTGGCGTGAGAGTCGAAGATATCAAAGACCCTCTTATGCGGGAAGTCCGTTACCTCGACAAACTCATCGACGAGCTCGCCAAAGGTAAAGCAATGGAAAAAATTCTACGAAGCTAAAATAAAAAAGCATCCTGCAGGATGCTTTTTTATTTAGGAAGCGAAGTTAGGCTTTCTTTTGTTCAGTTTCGTTAGTTTTTTTAGTATCTTCGGCTGGTGTAGCTGGAGTCGTCTCAACTTTTTTATCGTCTGACATAATTATTTATGTTAGCTACTAAACCGCGGCTGGGTCAGTATACGCGGTGGAGTATTAAATAGCTACCATAAGACATGGTCTGACGCTTTTTGTATTTATTGAGTCACACGAGAAAGATAGAATTTTTGTTATAGCTCCACCTCCGTCTTGAAACCACCATATGACATGCGCTTCATATCAAAGGGCATATTTTTAGCATCTTCTTCACTATACTTTGCTTCAAAATATTTCATCACTTCCTTATTGATTCTCTTTCTTTCAGTTTTAGATTCAAATACAATAAAGGCAAACCAGGTCTCTTCTCCCTCCTTAGTCTTTGCCATTTCTGGAAAAGTAAACTGAACCATATTTGGTCGTACATCATCCAATCTACACTCCTTGTAATCTAGAGCTCCAAATTTTTTCCAAACCTCAGCGGCTTCTTTTGCCATTTTTTTATACTTTGCTCTATTCTCTTTTTTTATAGAGAGAACAAACCCATCAACGTATGTCATATAAATTATTTATTACTAAAAAATTATATCAAATTTAACTCATCCTCAGAGCTTCAAACTTCCCAAGTCGCCAAACAAAACCCTACTTTTGTTGCTGCTCTTAGGTGAGATTAGAATCTTTTGTAAAGATATGATAGTGTCTAGCCAGACTTCAACCACAGGAGAAATGTAATGTCAGAGATACAAGCGACGCTTCCTCTCTTACCCTATCGGGCACTTACTGGCACCGATGAGCAACTGCTCGCAAAACGCGTTAAGGACGCGCTGGACAACGACGGATACAGGCTCCTTGGCGAACTATCTTCTGCCAGCGACGGCAATACGATCATGTACGTTCAGGCCGTCATATCACCCACCGTTCCTACATTTGTAGCCAATGCTGACGAGAGGTTTCTGAGCATACCTCACAAAGGTGGGACCGATCGCCCGTTCTGTGAGGCCATTTCCTGCCTTGTCGATAGTGGAGACTGGCAGTTCGAGGAGACCCATGGTCCAGTGGTGACTAGTATTGGTGGACAGTGGCAACTGACACAGAAGATAATCCCTCGCCCACCTCGTTGAAAACAGAACCCTCCCCAGCGGGGAGGGTTTTTTACTACTTACAATCAAGGGCTATTGGTTACTAGCTACGT
>JAGOON010000053.1 GCA_017992505.1 Minisyncoccota bacterium
TTCATCATTGCTGATGAGATTTACTCCAACCTGGTCTTTGATGGGGTAGAGTATCAAAAACTCGCGTCATTTATTGAAGATGTGCCCGCCATCGCCATGCGTGGTGTCTCCAAAGAATTTCCATGGCCAGGTGGACGATGCGGTTGGGTAGAATTCTATAATCGTGATAAAGATGCTGACTTCGATAAGTACTGCAAATCACTCATTGATGCCAAGATGCTTGAGGTGTGTTCAACTACGCTACCACAGCGCCTCATTCCAATTGTAATGCAGGACGAGCGATACTACCCGTATCTTAAAGAGCGTACTGCGAAATATTCAAAACTGGCCGATATAGCCGAAGAAATTCTCAGTGATATTCCTGAACTTATTATTCACAAACCACAAGGCGCTTTTTATATGACGGTGGTCTTTGGGGAAAATGTGCTTCGAAACAACCAAACGCTCGCGATAGAGAATGGGGAAGTGGCTTCTTATCTTGCGACGCAAATAACTGAAGATTTTGGTCTTGATAAGCGTTTTGTGTACTACCTCCTCTCAGCAACCGGTATTTGCGTGGTACCACTCATGACTGGATTTAACTCCACATATCATGGTTTTCGCTTCACGCTTCTCGACCCAGATACAGAATCGTTCAAAAAGAATATAGAGACGCTGAGAGGTGCACTAAAACAGTATCTCGCCAGCTAAACTAAAAATGCCCCAAAAATAGGGGTATTTTTATATTTTATCCACACTAAAGGAGGGTATAGGGTAGTGGAATGTAATAGGGGGGTATAATTCATATATAACATTATTACTTTCACAATAAAGACTATGAAGAGTTTATCTAAAAATAATCGGTTTCTATATTGGGCACAGATTATTGTGGTCGGTCTCGTTGTAGGGATTGGCATTCAATTTGTACAAGCGTGGACGGGTCCGAGCCAAAGTGCACCGAACGGTAATGTTTCTGGGCCACTCACTACAAGTGGAGTACAGCAGACAAAAACGGGAGACCTTATACTCGGTAATGATCTTGCGGTGTCTAGAAATACTGTACTTGGTTCGTATGTTTCAACTAGTAACACTCTCGGGCTTTGTCTTAGCGGGGTCTGTCATACGACATGGGCCTCGGTACTTTCTGGCGCTCCAGGAAGTGGGGTTACTTCAATTACCGGAGGTACTGGTCTCACCGTCGATCAATCGACCGGAAATGTGACAGTTAGTGTCGATACAAACGCTATAACTAACGCAATTTTTTCTAGTGCTTCCACATATAGTTGTAATAACTGGAGCGGGGGAGCAAATCCCTTGTTCTGTCCTGTCCCGGGAAGTAAAAACATGTGTTTTTTGACCAATGTGTTTGGTTATGATGGTGATGATATAGATGGGTTCGGTTGCAGTGTTTCCGGTACTGTTGGTGGAAGTTGGACCATTAGAGCGGTCGGAGATGACTACAATCAGACATATTGTGAGGTGACCTGTATTTAATTCAATGGTATGACAAATAAGACACTCCAAAAAATAATTCTAGGGTTACTGGTTGTGCTCGTCGCACTAGCGTTTCTCACTGTATACCGAATGCGAGTGGCTCCAAGTGGTGAACCAGTTTCTGAAGAGAATGTTCCTCAAGAGCAAACAAAAGAGTTTGGGGGAGCTACGGAAGAGGAATTGCAGGCAATGCTTGACGCAATTACACCAACCGATGGTTCGGGTGGTTTAAGTGAAGAAGACATGGCAGCGGCACTGGCTGATTTGCGAAGAGGAGAGGAGGGAACAGAGACAGAACCAGACGCTACACCAGAAGGTGAACTGAAACCACTTACTGAAGCAGAGATTCAGGCGCGACTTCAAGCACTCAAAGAAGAACCAGCTGACGATGGTGTAGGAATAACACCGCAGTAATATGAAGCTAGCAGTGCTAAAGATGAATAAAACACAAATTATTATGAGCGTACTCCTCGCGTTTGTGTTGTTGCTTATCTTTACCTGGACTTCGGTGTTGGCTAGTATTTCTGAAAGTGGACGAGGATTTGCGTGGGGCGGAACTACTTCTTTAGACGGTGCGTATCAGGGTATTGGCTGGATCAGTATGAACGATCTTTCTGATGGCTCTGGTGTTGGCTATGGAGTGCATATTCCGTTTTCTGACGGTCCTCTTTCTGGCTATGCCTGGAGTGAGCACTATGGTTGGATTTCATTTAATGGTGCAGACTTGGTAGGTTGTAGTCCATCACTTAGTCAGGCTACGCGCTCTGGTAATTCTATTACTGGAGGTGCTCGCATTATTGCGATTCGTGATGGGGGAGTAAATGCTGGAGGATTTGATGGATGTATCAGTCTTTCTGGCGGAGGGTACGGATTGACTATTTCTGGAAGCGCCAACCCATACACTCTGTCTGGTCATGTCTGGTCGGGTGACTTGGGTTGGATTGATTTTTCGGGTACGCAAGTTGAATTTACCCCAACTGCTTCTATCTCTGCAACGACGTGTACCATCCCAATGGGGAGCAATAGTTGTAGTGGTTCCCTTACATGGAATATCGTAGATGCGGAAAGCCCAAATGTATTCAATCAAACCAGTGGCGTACAGTATTCAACGAATGCGAGCGGCACCAATGTACCTATTACCCTCGTATACGGTCCTAATGCGGTTGTTACGCGAAATGGGAATTTGGTCATTGAAGGTGTTACCTCATTAATTGCCTGTGCAGGTATTGGTGTGTGGGACACTACCTCTGGATTGTGTGTCGACCCACGCCCAAATTTCACCCGGCCTAATGTCAGTTACGCACCCTCTACCAGCTTTGATCCCGCTACTGGTGTCTACGATTATGTTGATGTAACATTTCAGACTCAAAACAACGGAAGAAGTCCGACTGGATCAAGCGCTACATACGATGTTCGGTTCGATAGGAACAATGATGGAGTTTATGAAAACACTAATAGTGGAACTATTCCATCGCTGGCCGCAGGGGCATATGCATCACCAATAGTCCAGCGATTTAACAGCGTGAGTTTTGGTAGGGTTCGTTTTCATGTTGTTATCGACACGGGTAATGCTGTTTCGGAAGTAAATGAGTCAGATAACGAACGCGGTCTATCAAATATCATGCTTCCGCCACCAAACCCAGGTATTACAATCACTCCTGATCGTTATCAGGTCCGAAATGGAGAAACGGTCACTATTTCTTGGGATACTATGGTGACGTACCCCATGCAGTGTTCAGTGTTTGGTCCAGGTATTAGCACGATAAATTTTGATCCAAGTATCAACAGTACGACAGGAAGTCAAATAACTAGTCCGATTAGTGCGAAGTCACAATTTACCATCACTTGTCGTGAACTTTCCACCAATATAGTTTTCACAGACACTGCTTCTGTAGAGACACAGGGAGTGATTGAGGAAATTTAAATCAAAACTCGCCGCTACTGCGCGAGTTTTGATTGTCGTGTATAAACCAAAAAATGAAATTTAAAAAATCATATAATAAACCCAAGTTGCACTTATCCCTCACGTTAATATCTATGTCTCGTTTTATCACCACTCTCTTTGCTATCGCACTGCTTTTTAATACCCTCCCCGTCTTCGCCCAAGAGCCACCTGCCACCGAGGCAGACGAAGCAGCGATCATAGACACCCCACCAGTCCCCAGCCTCCCCGCCCAGGCAGCCACTGGCCCCTTAAGTTGCTTCGACTACTATACC
>JAGOON010000017.1 GCA_017992505.1 Minisyncoccota bacterium
GGTATAGTAGTCGAAGCAACTTAAGGGGCCAGTGGCTGCCTGGGCGGGGAGGCTGGGGACTGGTGGGGTGTCTATGATCGCTGCTTCGTCTGCCTCGGTGGCAGGTGGCTCTTGGGCGAAGACGGGGGTGGTATTAAAAAGCAGTGCGATAGCAAAGAGAGTGGTGATAAAACGAGACATAGATATTAACGTGAGGATAAGTGCGACTTGTGGTTATTATATGATGAAATGGAGGGGATGATTTTGGGTGAGTGGGTATAAAAAAAGCCGACCCTGAGGGTCGGCTTTTTTTATAGTTTTAAGAAATGACTTACGCCACCTCCTTTACTGCCTTCATGATAGCCATCTTTACAGCTGAAGCTTCGTCAGTATAAGTACCGTCGAGAGCGCCAGTCAAAGCGGAAATCATGTTCTTAAGTTTTTCGTCAGAGAGCGCTACAGTTTCTGTAGTAAGAAGGTTTGACACCTTTACCGCTTCACCACGACGTGAACGTACAATTGAGTCAAAGTCAGCAGCTGCGTCAGCGAGCGCAAACATTGGACGATTACCAATCATTTCGTACGCAGCGACGATGTTACCAGTCACAATCGCTTCCGCGAGTGAACTTGAACCAGCTGGAACGACCGCGGGAATGTATGGGGCTGTTTGTGAAGCGGTTTGGTTTGCGACACAAGTATCGCAGAGACTACGCATACGAGCTTCGTTGATGACAATCCAACCGTCTTCTAGTGGATAGAGGCTCTTTGCTTCAGCAATCACCTCATCGAGCGCTTCGTTTCGCTCCACAGTACCTTCGGTAGTTGCGATAAAATGACGTACAGCATCACTTGAGAGTAGCGCCTTTTGTGAGTGCGCACGATTTTCAAGCGCAGTCACCGTAGCATCTGTTACTTGGTGTACGGTAGCTTCCGATACGTTTTCGTATCCGATAACTGGTGTACCTGTTGGAAGGTTTGCGGGGACGGTTGCAGTTGTGGCTACGATACTCGGGACAAAAAGATCTGGGCGGATCGCTTCGGCCTGCTTCATAGCTACAACACTAGCGGGGATTGATTCTGCAATTATCCCACCTGATACTCCTGTAGCCATCCGTGGACGTACCACAATGAGATATGTCACGAAGAGTGCCCAAAGAGCGAGAAGTGTGTAGAAGAAGATAGTAAGTGCAGGACCAGCTTCAAATCCAGTGTATGGAACATTTGAAAGCGAGATACCAGCCACGAGCGGCTTTCGATCAGTGAGAACGGTGAGGTCGTCTACATCAACCTTCACCTTACATGTTCGATCCTTTGAACCACGCTCAGCAGTGAGGGTGTATTCAGTATCGCGTGTCGGTTTTAGCTTGATTGAACCATCGTAGTACTCATCCTTGTCCTTTGAGAGGTACTTTTCAGTACTCATGATGGTCTTGCCACGATTATCCTTAATGGTAACTTCGTTAGCGTTTGAAGTATTCCATTTGAGAGTAATCTGATCACCTGCCTTAATTTTATTGTCAGAGATAGAAAGTTCACAACGTGGAGTTGGTGTACCTCCCCCTCCACCACCACCTGAAGAAACATTCACAGAAAGTGGACAGTCTACTGACTGATTCCCTTTCTTTGCGGTGAGTGTGTAGGTTGTATCTGAAGAAGGTTCTACTGACTTACTTCCAGAAGAAGTGACTGAACCAAGTGAACTAATAGAAACCGAATCTGCATTTGTGACATTCCATGAAAGCACGGTGTCATTACCGCGATTGATTGAGTAATCTGAAGCGGTGAATGTCACATTATTCTGACACGTAAATACTGGAGTTTCTGCTACCGTTACTGGAGCTGGACAAGTTGTTTGTTCACCGTCTGCATCAGTTGCGGTAAGGACGAAGTTAGTTGAACCGGTTACGTTTGTTGTTTGTGAGCCCTGTGATGAGACAGAACCAATAGTTGGAGAGATAGAAACGCTTGTTGCATTAAGCACCTTCCAACTGAGGTTTACCTGACCGCCACCGACACCAAAGCTATTTGGGGTTGCGGTAAAGTACTCACAGATTGGTGCGGTATTAGTGGTTGTTACAGTTACTGGAACCGAACAGTTTACTGAACGTCCTTCAGTCCCAAATGCGGTGAGTTGGTAGTTGGTAGTCGTAAGTGGTGATACTGAAACAGAACCATCAAGCGCTACTTCTCCAATACCGTTATTGATAACCACACGTGAGGCGTGTGATGTTTGCCATGCGAGGGTTGCGTTTCCGCCAACAGTAATTGAAGTCGGATTAGCGGTAAACGTATCACATGACGGTGCGGGGTTTCCGACACAATCATTATCAACGATTGTCTTTACAGTCTGACTGTATACCCAGGTATTGAAGTTGTTCAATTCAAAAGCAGTTGCTTTTGCTTGGTTTGGAATTTCGAAGTCACCACATGATACCGGTGTGTTTACACGACCCGTCCATGTGATAGTTCCTTGCTCACCAGGAGTAAGCACATTCCCGTTAAAGTGAAGCGTCCGATCACTCGCTGTGTATACGGGAGTTCCTTCATATCCAGATGTAATATTACCTGAGATAGTATGGG
Organism: Minisyncoccota bacterium; assembly: GCA_017992505.1. Taxonomy (GTDB): domain Bacteria; phylum Patescibacteriota; class Minisyncoccia; order Phycocordibacterales; family UBA918; genus OLB19. The sequence goes on from JAGOON010000017.1 coordinate 2,560, forward strand.
TGAGGTATGTGAGTTTTTCATTGACAACATCTTCAATCTTCACACCACTACCAGTACAGTCACCGTTACCAGTATTCCTTACAGTAATAGTGTATGTGAGAGTGTCTCCAACATGCGCAGTTGATTTATCAACTACCTTTGTCACCTCAAGGCGACAGTCTACGGGTGGAGGAGGAAGACAATCTACTGTCACAGAGGCCACACAGTCTGCAGTATTATCTGCCGTGCGAGCCATAAGTGTATATGTTGTGTCTTCAAGAATGTTATTCATCTGAAGTGAGCCATCTGGCGTATTGAGTGCGTTTCCATTGAGGGTAAACACATCAAAACCAGAGGTCTCCCAACTAAGAGTGACCGTTCCACCAGACGCAACGGTGGTCTTATTTACTTCAACATCACAACTCTGCATGACAATTGTACTCGCAGTCTGTGTCGTTGATTGATCAGTTGCGCCAGTGCCGAGGTTTAAATCAGGGAAATTAAAGTCTGGAAGATCAAAACCAAATCCAGATGTTGTTTGTGCATGTGCTACAGAGATAATTGGTGCATTGAAGGCTGAAACAACCACCGCACAAATCACCATTGTTGTAGAAATGGTCTTTACGATTTTATTCATAGTAAATTTGCTAACGTTCATAAGTTTAATACTCCTACCTCACCCAAAGAGACGCAAGAGTAAGCAAGCCTGTGAAGCTTTTGCATTGTAGAGAACGATGGCCAAAAGACCAGAGAGAACGATATGTTCCCTTTATCATATAGTAAATAGTCTATTTTGTCAATAGACTAGAGCGGTCGGACATCTACCCTTTTTGCTTCAACAATAAAGCGATCGTCGGTGCTTCCGAAGCTGTTACATGTGGCCAATGTAAGACGTGGACCAGTTCCTGAGATAGGCACGGTGGTGTCAGACGCACTGGCTTTATAAACCTTTTCTACCTCGTAGAGGTGGAGATAACCATCAGAGGTAACCTCGATAGTGTCGCCCCAAGCCAGATCCTGAATACCGTTAAATGCTTGAAAATTCTTATTTAACACGTTTGGGAGATAACTTGAATGGCCAAGGATAAAGACATTTCCATCTTGCGCAAGATCAGCTGAGTCAGGATGCCGCACAACACCCGAGAGTAGTGCAGTATCAAGGTCAGCTACGGTTCGTGATGAGGGATTGAGTACAGAGACAGTACGATTAAGCTTTTTGATGTAAATTGACTCAGGCATTAGCGGTGTGTGTGTGGTATCCATTGGATAAGAGAAATCATCATGAGCCATTTGCTCAATCTGGGCTGGTGATTCTTCGATCTCCTGCTTAATTTCTTGCTTTTGCTTTGGTTCTGGTACGAAATCAACCGCCACGAGAATGAGGTACGAAAAGAGGAAAATGAGGAAAAATACACCAAAAAAGCTGTATTTTTTTTCTCCGACACGTTGGATAAGGTCTTGAATCATAAAAAATGATAAAGAATTAATTCCGATACATTATCACACTTTTGTCAAAAGTCAATGCCCCACCCCAACTAACGCTTTATTTGACAGGGGTCTCACGGAAGAGTATTTTCAATAGATATGAATACCGATACGAACTCCAAAAAGGAGCAGGCCAATCGTCTTTTGGCGATTGTAGGTTTTATCACCGTTATTATTCTTATCGCGTGGCTTGCAATTCAAATCGTCCGTTTTGCTCCAAACGCCTTCACCTCTCTCGCATCACTATCTGAAAGTATTAGCCAGTACCGCGAGACACTAGAGGGCGATGTTGATGGTCCGTTGATTGTACAAAGTGATGTTGCTTCAACGACGAGTGGCAAACCAATTACACTTTCATGGCAAAAAGACGGTCGTTTGGGACGCTACGCATTCTCACACGGCTGCCTTGAAGGAATGAGTGTTGAACTCGTTGATACCGACGGACTTCGTTCTCTTGCGTGTGGTACCCGCTACGATCTTGGTGATGCAGAAAATATCACCATTGTTATTGAGTCTGCACTGGGAGAACCTGTGCAAATGCCCTACATCATTTCCTTTATGCGGACGAATGACACCGAACCGATTCGTGTGGGTGAAAGTGTCGTGACCATAGTAAACGAAAATAGTACTGTGGCTGGAAATACTGACAATGGTACCGTACTCGGTGAAAGCGACAGTACTAATTTTGAAGAAGCTCCCGTTGTTGGTAATCCAACTCCAACAGTCACCAAGCCTGAATACTCTTACGCTCCTCCCCTATCTGACCCAAATGGGTATGTTGACCTAAAGGCAACTTTCGTCGCGACAGGAAATATCAGCGGTCGTACCTTCAAAGCTGGCTCCCTAAAGCAAGACGAGGAGGGAGCACTACAGTTTGAAATTCAAAACGTCGGGACCAAAGTTTCTGACAAGTGGAGCTACACTATTCTCCTTCCTGACAGCGACACCTACACCTCACCACTCCAAGCACCTCTCCAACCGACCGAGCGAGTTATCGTCTCAATTGGCTTCCCTACCGACAATGATTCCTCACATACATTTGTAGTGGTGGTTGCAGTAGTAGACGACAAAAACCTCAACAACAACACCTTCAAACAAGTGACTAGACTTTTGAAATAAAAAATTAAAAGCGGGCGACCCTTTGGGTCGGCGCTTTTATTTCTTTTGGGCGCTCTTTACGGATATACTAAATATCCAAATTCGCCAACTTGGATATTTAAGATGAGTTACGAGGCGCACAAGAAAAAAGACCCGAATGGGACAAATGTCCAATGAGGGTCTTTTTCGTAGTGTAACGAAGTAAATCGCTTAAATATCCAAGTTGGCCATTTTTGCGTTGTTCTGGATGAATGACTTACGACTCGGCACGTCAGTACCCATAAGAATATCGAACACACGATCAGCCATCAGTCCGTCTTCAACATTCACCTGTTTTAAGATGCGGTGGGCTGGATTCATGGTAGTTTCCCAGAGTTCGTCAGCGTTCATTTCGCCAAGACCCTTGTATCGTTGAATTCGAGCTTTACCTCCCTTCTTCGTTGCTACTTCTTCCTCTTCTGTTTCCTCCTCTCCCTCGTCTACTTCCGTGACATTTTCAGTAACTTCCTCGCCCATATCTTTCAAGATGGCGAACTTTTCATCATCGGTAAACGCATACCTTACATCCTTCCCTTTTTGAATTTTGTAGAGTGGTGGTTGTGCAATGTACACGAAACCTCCATCAATAAGTGGCCTGAAGTAACGGTAAAAAAGTGTAAGGAGCAGTGTCCGAATATGAGCCCCGTCGACGTCCGCGTCAGTTGCAATAATGATTTTGTGGTAACGAAGACGTTCAATATCAAATACGTCCCCAATGGCAGTACCGAGCGCAATCACAAGATTTTTAATCTGTTCAGACGCGAGCATTTTGTCAATACGAGCACGCTCCACATTGAGAATTTTTCCTCGAAGCGGAAGAATTGCTTGTGTCTTACGATCACGTCCCATCTTGGCAGAACCACCCGCCGAGTCTCCCTCTACAATAAAGAGTTCTGAATCTTCAGCACGCTTAGTCTGACAATCAGCAAGTTTACCTGGAAGCGAAAGTCCCTCAAGCGCTCCTTTACGAAGCACGCTGTCCTTCGCAGCCTTTGCAGCCTTACGTGCCTTTACCGCAATCACTACCTTATTGATAATTGCCTTGGCGTCATCAGGATTTTCTTCAAGGTATGTATTGAATGCTTCACCGAATACCGACTCGGTCGCACTTCGCGCTTCTACCGAACCGAGCTTGGCTTTAGTCTGTCCTTCAAACTGAATTTCAGGCATCTTCACCGAAATCACTGCTGTAATTCCTTCAAGTACATCGTCGCCAGTAAAGCCAGCGTCTTTATCTTTGACTGAGAAGAAGTTATTTTTCTTGGCGTAGTTGTTGAGTGTACGAGTGAGTGCTGTTTTGAATCCAGTCACGTGTGTACCGTGCTCAGGGTTGTAGATGTTGTTTGCAAACGCAGAAATACGCGGAGAAATATCATCCACATACTGTAGCGCCACCTCAACTGACATCACTTCAGGACTCACATCATTCTTCTCAACATAGAAGATATTTTTGTGAACTGGTTTTTGGTAGGTATTATTGAATGCCACAAGTGAACGAAGACCGCCCTCAAAGTAAAACGTTTGGTGCGGAACTGAAAGGTGCTCGTCGGCAAGATATTGCTTTCCTTTGATGTCGAGTCGTTTCTCATCAGCGTCTGACATTTCACGAGCATCAATTACCGTGAGCTTCATCGCCTTTACGAGATACGCTTGCTGACGCAAGTGATTTACGATGCGCTTGTAGTCATATTTAATTTCTTTGAAAATTTCGACATCAGCTTTAAATGTGATGATGGTACCTTGAAGTTTTGAGGGACCAACCTTCTTGGCTTTGTACTTTGGCTTACCGATGTTGTATTCCTGAATATAGTACGCACCATCACGGTGGACTTCAGCAATCACATGTTCGGAGAGCGCGTTTACCACTGACACACCTACTCCATGAAGACCACCAGAGACTTTGTAGCCAGATTCATCACCACCAAACTTACCGCCTGCATGAAGAACCGTAAGGATAGTCTCAAGCGCAGAGACGCCTGTTTGTTTGTGCACATCAACAGGAATACCGCGACCATTGTCGACAACACGAATGTAGTTGTCAGGCAAAAGTGCGACCTCAACACGGTTCGCAAAACCACCCATCGCTTCGTCGCGAGAGTTATCAAACACTTCCCAAATAAGATGGTGGAGACCATCAGGACCAGTGGTACCGATGTACATACCAGGTCGCTTTCGTACTGGGTCAAGCCCTTCAAGAACAGAAATCGACGATGCGTCGTAACTCTTTTCCTTAGCTTTTTTCTTCTCTGCCATGCTGAATATTTTATTAAATAATTTACTCCTATTATATCAGAAAACCACCAATATTTCTTGGTGGTTTGGGGTAAAATGATGTGTAATAAAGCCCTGAAAATGACCTACCTAACCTCCCAGCCACGCTCGGCTACTGCCTTGTAGACAGCGTCCATATGGATTGTTACTTCTTCGTCTGTGAGGGTCTTTTCAAATGACTGGAAGACAAGACGAAAAGCGTACGAAGTACGCCCATCTTTAGTGAACGTATCAAAAAGTGAGAGCCGTACACAGAGGTTACCGGCCGCCTGAAGGATGGTCGATTCAACTGTCGCAGACATTTCCCCTTCCCCGACCCAAAGGGCAATATCACGACTCATGGCTGGATAAATCGAAACCGGTTTGTATGTTGCGGGAGTTTTGCTTATATAAGCAGGATACGCAGATGGTACTAAAATGGATGGGAGGATTTCACTGAGATTAGCTTCCGCAACTCCCTTCTCTGTCTGCCACTCAAGCTTAGTACCGAGTATTTGTTCGACTGTCTCGCAAGCAGTTTTAAGAATTGCATCATCTTTAGGATTATAACCATTTCCCTTTGTGCGGACGCCGAGTGCGATTGCGGTGTGCTCACTCACAGAAGTTTCTGTTTTATCAAAAACGGTTCCAATCTCAAATACACGTACGTCGGAAATCCCAAGAAGATCAGTATGGGTAAAATTCGCGTCGAGCACCTTTGCGATACTCTTACTGAGCGAGTTACGAACATACGTTTTATCAGCAGCTAGAGAATTTTGAAGTTGAATATCTGCCTTGTTCGTAAACGACGAGGTAATCACCTCAGAAAACCCCGCTTGCAAAAGTTCCTGCCGAACTGCTTCGGTAACATATTGCTTTGCTGACACACTCGGAAGTTCCATTTGTTCTGGGTGTACCGAGACAACATTATGGAGACCATGAATACGTCCAATCTCTTCGATGAAGTCTTCAGCAATAGTGAGGTCATTTCGCTCCCACGGGCCGACTACAATAAACGAATCAGTTGAAGCGCTCACTATACGTGCACCAATACGATGTAAAATATTCTTCATTTCTGCCGGAGGCAGCTTGAGACCAAGAAGTGCGTTTGTTTGAGCGACAGGCACTACCACTTCAGGATTTTGTTTTTCAGCCTTATATTTATCTACCCAACCCTCAAAGGTCCCCCCAGCAATATCGGCAATCAATTTCACGATTTCAGCCTGTGCGTATGGCGGAAGCTCACGTGATGGTTCGTTTTCAAATCGCTTACTTGCATCAATCACGATACCCAGACGGCGGGCGGTCTTGCGGGTAATGGTCGGATGGAAGTGTGCTGCTTCGATGATGATGTTTTTTGTACCTGCGTGGACACCAGCGTATCGACCCCCCTTCACACCAGCGAGACCAATTGGCGTATCAGAAGAACCATCGACAATGAGAAGCTCTGTGCCTATAAGTTCAACAATTCTATCCTCATCTTTCCCTCCTTCAGCAAGAAGACTGATTGTCTCTCCTGCGCGAGCATCACGTACAACAAACCGCCACTTACCGTCAACTTGCGGGAAGAGGTCAGCATCGTACGCATGCATTGGCTCACCAAGCGCATACATTACGTAGTTGGTCGCATCGACAATATTATTGATAGAACGAACACCGAGCGCATTAAGACGCTTTTTGAGCCATGCTGGAGACTCTCCGACAGTGACACCAGTAACGAGTGCCGCTGTAAAGCGAGGACACGCGATTTCATTTTGAATGTCGACAGCAATCTTGTTTGTCGGGACCAATTCTGGTTTTGTAGAAAGCGGGTCATGAACTAACGACACATCAAGAAGCGCGGCGAGTTCACGAGCAATACCGCGGTGACAGAGACAATCGCTCGCTCGATTTGGGAGTACACTAACATCAATCACTGTTTCTCCAATGACTTCTTCAAGTCCATCAATCTCAAATGAGTGGAACGTCAAAAGCTCCTCCACCTGTGCGGAGGTTGGTAATGCATCACCTAGATAATCCTTAAGCCAAGAGTGTACGACTTTCATATTAAAATTGATTTACGAAACGAAGATCACCAGTATAGTAATCACGAATATCTTCAACACCATAGCGCATCACCCCAAGACGATCGATGCCGATACCGAAAGCGTAACCAGAATAGATTTTAGGATCAACACCGCAAGCTCGGAGGACATTTGGGTGTACCATGCCTGCTCCCATTACCTCAATCCATTTCCCAGCGAGTTTTGAGTTGCCATCAAGGAGCTTCATATCTACTTCGACTCCAGGCTCTACAAAGGGAAAGAAGCTCGGGCGGAAACGCACTTCAGTTCGACCACTAAAAAATTTTGAAAAGAAGTATTCAAGAGTTCCCTTAAGGTGTCCCAGATGCACCCCTTTGTCGATATGTAGTCCTTCCAGCTGATAGAACTGTGCTTCATGTGTAGCGTCAGTCGCTTCATTACGAAATACTTTTCCTGGCACAATCATACGAATCGGTGGCTCATTGTTTTCCATAAAACGCGCCTGCACTGGACTCGTATGAGTACGGAGCACCATTGGTTCCGAAACATCCTTTGGCTTGAACCAAAATGTATCTTGCATGTCGCGAGACGGGTGGTCTTTTGCAACATTGAGCTTGTCGAAGTTATATACTTCGGTTTCTGCTTCGGGACCTTCCGCAAATACGAAACCAATCTCAGAGAATATCTGATTAATCTCGGCAATCATTTGTGTCAGCGGGTGTTGATGTCCCTTTTCTACTTGCATGCTAATACTGTTTTACTAATTATCTTCGTCAATCTTAGTGAGAAGTTCGAAAAACCTTTCGTCCTCTTCAATGTAAATATTTGTGTCAGTTACAACCGCTCTAAAGTCGTTACCAGGATAGATGAGCTGGGTGTTCTGCCAAGCACGGTCATCGATTTCGGTGACATACAAACCATCGTCAAGGAGTAGCACGATAAGGTCGGAGGTTCCAGGGAAAAATTCGTAATATTTAATGTTTTGCCACTTTCGATCAATACGAATTTCTGAACGACACACACGGTCACCTTCGACATGTAGTGGTGTGGTAGTAGAAAGTCGTTGCTCTTCTATCTGTTGAGCAAAGTGTAATCCAAGTCGAAACGCTACGGTTGTACTCGCTGCTTGTGGAGTACAAAAGTAATGTGGTGTTGACGGACCAGAACCAATCCAACGAGCATAGATGTCTTCGTCACGAGGAATGAGTCTCACATTCCCCTGTTCTATATATGTAGGGGCTTTTGTTGTGGTGGCGGTGGTAGAAGCAAAGCGAAAACGTTCAATTTCTTCTTCAAGGCGTCTAATGATTGAACTTGAGGAGGCTGTGCTGGAAGCAAACAAATCAGCTACATATTCGTACTCGCTACTCTGGCTAAGGGTTGAGGGGGTCGCTTTAGTTACTATAATGAAATTACCTGTGGTAGTAGCCTTTGGGAATAATTCTGCGGTAGAAGTACTCTGTGACAAATACACCCCTTGTCCATTCTGATTAACATACTCTGCTATTGGTCGAATATGCGGAAGCTCTGGCATATTAAATGCAGCCGCTTCGGTCACGATGTTTGAATCAACAGGAAGTTCTTTCACCCATGTATGGAGCCCAGGACGCTGGACCACTACTCGATGAATCCCACTTTCGAGATTTTGGATATAGTAGGCACTACGGAAGAGTCGTGGTCGTTCAACTTTTGCTTCATCCATGTAGACATCAACCTCTAGGTTGTCAGTCGTGATATATATACCGCCAGTTGTAACAATGGTGGTTTCTTCATTATCAAAACTTAATCGATAACCTGAGGTGTAAAAAATAAACGTTGGAAGCGCGATAATAAATACCAACACCAAAATCAAAAAAAAGCTTTGACGCCTCTTGTATGACAATAGTTTTATTTCTGGCTCGAATGGCATATTTGATCTCATTATTTTACACGCTTAGGCGTTACCCAGAAGCCCATATATCTTCCAAACATCAATCGTGTCTGCGCGTCGAGACCCGGAATAGCGCTAAAAACTATCATAGTGATTGGTACCATAATCCATTGAAATGTCATTACAATATAGCGGAAACGCGGTTGCTTTTCTGGTCGCGGAGGTGTGAGTGAGAGCGCAATAATAGACGAGACGACGAGACCACCCATAGCAATAATGAGAAGATTGCGCACCATGATTGGAAGTTCGTACGAGAGGACGGTCTCATGAAATTCACGTGTACCGAGGAAAATTGGCGCCCACCCAAGAATAAAGAGAAGGATTGGATTGGTGACAAGTGACGAGTACCCTTCTCCCTGAAGCGCAGCGATTGATAGCCGACGCTTGAGTGGGATGCTTTTGTTTTTAATGAAGTGGTAAGTGATGTAACACCAGTTTTCAACACCATATGTCCAACGTCGGTGTTGCTTGTAGATATTGACAATAGTTCCCCAGAACGTCGGCGCGATAGTTGCATCCATCGAAATTGGATATGAGAGTGGAACAATATCAAAAACACCATCATTCGCAATAAGAAGATTCCAGAAGATACGTGAATCTTCACTGACGACATTGGCTTGACCGTAACCAATCTCGTAGAGCGCCTGGTAGCTCACAGAGTGTGAAGAAAAAGTTGCTGACTTGTCTGGTCGTTCTTGCATAATCATTTGCCAAAACGTACTAGACATTGCCATTACGCGAGAAAGTGCAGGTGCCTCCCAGAGGTTGTTATTGAAAAGTGGAACTGGTTGATACGCACTCTTGTACGGATTTGGAGCAGTCAAGAAATGCCACATGAGGCAGTTGAAGTAATCTGGGTAGATAACTGTGTCCACGTCAAAAATTGAAGTCACAATTTCCTTATGTGGGATATTGTACTTGGCAATTACAGCGCTATGTACCTCATGGAGCGCATGGTGAGTATTTGAACCCTTTCCAGCGAGCTCTCCTGGTGTATTGGCTGGATGTACCGATACAAGAAAATGTCCAAAAAGATGTCCGTACTTTTCTTGCATCATTTTTCCTTGTATGACTGCTTGTTCCCCTGCTCGTTCTTCAGCCGCAAGAACAACGATCATTTTTTTTAGATCATACTTTGCTTCCGAAAGTCCTCGAAGTGCTTCCTCCAAAACTTCCACCGGTTCGTGGTAGTACGGGAAAATGACGAGATGATAAAAATGTTCGTAATCGAAGCGCCGGACCAACACCTGCCAGTCAAGCTTCATATGATGCTTAAGTCGCTTCCAGTTATACCGAACATGGTAAGAGAGGAAGATGGTCTTAAGTACCCAGTAGATAGAGAAAGCGATAATGAAGTACGCAGCAAAAAATGGAGCGTAAATAGACGCAAGGATCATTCCTATGAGAATAGTCCAAGAAAGGGCACCAGGAACAATTTCTAGAAAACGGAAAAGACGACGGTCTTTCCCTGTAAGTTCGGTTGCTCGGCCAACTTTAAAGTCAGAACGACGAGCGTATGGAAGCAGATGCGACGTGTCTTCTTCATTCATGCGTACTTGCGAGTATAACGTGTTTTGGCACGAAAATAAAGGGAGATTGTGTCTGTACCACCCTTTGCGACAGATACAACAAACGGCCAATATATTGGCCGTTTGTTTGTTTCAAATTTTTGAGCCGACTATCAGATTCGAACTGATGACCTACGGGTTACAAATCCGTTGCTCTACCAACTGAGCTAAATCGGCTCAAAAATTTTAAACTTCTTCCGGAACAATTTGGGCTTACAAATCGTTCGAAAGTGCCCCACACTTTCTCACCTCTACCAACTGGGCTAAATCGGCTCGAGGAATTTAATTACTGCGGTCGCGCTATAATAGCAAATTTTTACAGATGCGCTAGTGGTCTTCTTCAAGCTTTTGTTGGCGAAGTGTAGCCTTCTCGGTTGACGATAGGGCTGTCTCCGCCTTATGATCGGCGATCTGGGTCAAGTGGGTTTGGCGCGTTTTTTGCTTCCATTCCTTACGAAGCACTTTTGTCTTTTGTCGATTCTTTTCAAAGATGTGCTCTATATATGTATACACCGATACAAGTACACGCAGTATCGTTTTAAGGAGTGAGTGCATGCTGTAATACCAGCCAAGTTGGACTATATAACGAACAAAATGATGCCACATGTCATCAAGCGCAGTGTGAACACCAAGTAGTTTCTTATCAAGATTTTGTCTCGTACCACTAAGAAAAAAGCGTTTTTCTCTAATTTCTTCAGCACGTACAACAACAGCCATTACTACAAACAGTACGAGAAACGTAATACAAGTAGTAATGGCTGTGGTTAGCATGTGTCTATTTTACAGACACGCGAGAGATTTTGACAATCTGGACATTCTCGCCAAATTTTTGAATAGCACCATTTACCATTTCACCAATAGTGGTATCTGGATTCTTGATGAATGGTTGCTCAAGGAGAATCTGTTCACGAAAGTAAGCAGAAATCTTTCCTTCAAGGATTTTTTCTTGCATCTCTGCTGGCTTGTCAGCAACCTCCTTCTGGAAGAGTTCTTTTGCTTTCTCAATTACAGATTCGGGGACTTCGGCGCGAGCAACAAAGCCTGGATT
>JAGOON010000018.1 GCA_017992505.1 Minisyncoccota bacterium
TCACCATCACGGCTGACAAGATCCAGCTTCGCAACAACGAGACCACTACCATCCGTTGGGATACGGTGGCGACCTACCCAACCCTCGTCTGTTCGGTCTCAGGGCCGGGGATGAACCTTAATCCATCTGGATTGCAGGGAAGCCAACAAACCCAACCGATTACCGCTAAGAGTGAGTACACCTTTAGTTGTGTTGAGACCACGACGAACACTACCTGGACTGATAGTGTACTGGTGGAGACGCAGGGGGTGATTGAGGAGATTTAGAAGAGGAATTATCTTTTCGACAACCGGCCCCCAACGCTTTGCGTTTGGGGCCGGTTTCTCTGATACAATAGCCAATATGAGTACGTTCCGACGCTGGGCGTTTTGGCGAAGAGTTCAATATGGATTCGGTTTTTCTACATTTATTGGATTAACTGTTGGTTTCCTATATATCGTATTTTTCTATTCACCAGCGAACTGTTTTGATTCGATAATAAATGGACAAGAAACGGGTATCGATTGTGGCGGAACGTGTGTTCGCATCTGTGCTGCGTCTGTTATTCCGCCACGAATCGTTTGGGCAGATAGTTTTGAGATTGCTGAAGGACAATACAATACCGTCGCGTATGTTGAGAATTCTAATCGAATTGCTTCGACTCCAGAGCTACATTACACCTTTGAACTTTTTGATGGTGATCAGGTCATTGCTACAAGAGAAGGAACAACGATATTACCACCAGATAGTGTCTACCCAATTTTTGAAGGAAGGGTCTTTACCGAGCAAGGAAGAAAAGTTACCGACACCAGACTGACACTCAAAGCACCTGATTTGTGGATTCCTGCCTCGGTTGGACGCGAACAATTTAAAACAAGTAACATACTCCTTTCGGGTGCAGATGCACAACCTCGCCTTGATGTACGAATTGAGAATAGTGAAGTCGTAGATGCAAAGGGGGTGGAAGTAGTGGCAACACTTTTTAATAATGCGGGGGAACCAGTGACAGCGTCACAGACATTCATCGATTCACTTGATGCTCGTTCGAGTAAGGACATCGTTTTTACCTGGCCAAATCCTCTCACAAGAACCGTCCGAAGTTGTATTATTCCAACTGATGTTGCGGTGACTATTGATCTTTCAGGAAGTATGAACAATGACGGAGGTGCTCCTCCGCAACCTGTTACCGATGCGCTTACGGCTGCTAAAAGTTTCGTCGAAAGTTTTAATGAAGGTGACCAGTCAACCATTATCTCTTTTGCATCAAATGCTATCACTGAAGTGCCACTAGGAAGCGATCATCTTAGTGCGGCTACTCGTGTGGGAATGCTCACCATTAGTCCTATTGAGGAGACAGGTTTTACCAACACGAGTGCGGCACTTCTCTTGGCACAAAGCGAACTTAATTCAGAAAGACACAATAAGGACGCTCGTAGAGCGGTAGTGATTTTGACAGATGGCTTACCGACTGGTCGAGGGGACGCTGAAGAAATAATTGCAAACACAAAAGCAATCGCTAACGCTTTGGCGTCTGATGATATCAGTGTGTACGCAATTGGTCTTGGAAAGGGGGTGGATTCAGCATTTATAAACGATATCGCATCTGACCCATTGAACGCGTTTTCTGCTCCCACAGCTGATGATTTGGCTGGTATTTACCAAAAGATCACGAGCTCGCTTTGTGAGTCAGGAACCGCTCGTATTGATGTCATTGCCAAAACCAAGACAAACTTCGTCCCACTTCGCTAGTTCCGTTTTTGGTCTAGTTGCGTACAATAGCCACATGAAGCACTTTTTTGGAACACTCTTTTCAGGGTTTGATAAAGTCCTTTTTTTACCTGTTTTGATACTCTCTCTCATGGGTCTCGTGACAATGTATTCGCATACGGGAGAGAACATTTACTTTGAGCGACAGTTTATCTGGATATCAGCTGCTATCATTGCGATGTTACTTGCAACGATTCCTGACTACCGTTTCCTTCGTTCGGGTAATACTATTTTCTATATTTTTGTCGTTATGGTGGCGATGCTCGCGCTTGTGCTTGCGGTGGGTGAGATTACGCTTGGTGCACAGAGTCGCTTTGACTTCGGATTCTTCTCACTCCAGCCAGCTGACCCAGCAAAACTTGTGCTCATTTTAGTCTTGGCCAAATACTTTGCCAAACGTCATGAACAGATCGGTGATTTCAAGCATATTATCATTTCTGGTATCTACGCCCTGTGTATCTTTGGGCTTGTATTTATTCAACCAGACTTCGGTTCGGCTGCCATCCTTTTTTTTGTCTGGCTTGGTATGGTGCTTGTGTCAGGGATTAAAGTTCGTCACCTTATGACTGTCTTTTTGCTTGGTACAATCGTCTTTGGGGCAATGTGGCAGTTTGTGTTTTTTGATTATCAGAAAGAACGCATTATGACCTTCCTCAATCCGCTCGCTGATATACAAGGTGCTGGATACAATGCGTATCAATCAACTGTGGCGATTGGTTCGGGAGGTCTCATGGGTAAAGGAATTGGGTACGGAACTCAATCGAAATTGCTCTTTTTACCCGAATATGAAACCGACTTTATTTTCGCAGCGTTTGCGGAGGAGTGGGGATTGTTTGGAGTAGTTATGTTATTTTCTTTCTTCGCAATGCTTATTTGGCGTCTTTTGTATCATGCAAACAATGGTGCCACCAATTTTGAGAAGCTCTTTGCATCTGGGGTTGCAATTCTTTTTGTGGCGCACTTCTTTGTCCATATTGGTATGAATATTGGTCTACTTCCTGTAACGGGGACCACGATTCCATTTTTGAGTTACGGCGGTTCGCACCTCATCACTGAACTCGTGGCTGTCGGGATGGTAATGGGAATGAGTCGTTATACAACGATACGCTTTGAGTCCAAGTCACTCATTGAATAGAGTTCAAAAGTCTGTTCAATCATGTGGTTGATAGAGAACTCAGACATTACTTTTTCTTGAAGGGCTGAGCCGAGACGTCGTCGCATCCCTTCGTCACGAAGGAGCATTTCTGTTGATGTCGATAAAAGTCGGGGGGTAGGGTCTACCAAAAAGCCTTGTTCGCCAGACTCAATAATATCGCGATTGCCGGGGAGGTCGCTTGCAATAACAGGGAGTCCCGCGAGGCCCGCCTCGAGAATTACATATGGAAGTCCTTCTTTTTTTGAGGGCAACATAAAAATATCAAATGCTCGCAAGTACTTTACGGCATCAGGTACGTATCCAAGTAGATGAATTCGGTTGGCGACGTTAAGTTGCTCTATTTGATTATGAAGTTGGTCATACTCTTCGCCGCTTCCAATGATAGCAAGGTGAACAGAAGAGGGGAGCGTGCTTATGGTATTGATGGCTGCTGTCCAGTTTTTATTTGGGTGAAGTTCACCAATGCCACCAATAAGGGTGTGGTTTTCGGGGATAGTGAGTTCGAGTTCGGCTTGTGCTTCCGCTTTAGTGAGAAAGTCAACGGGAGCAACACCATTTTTTATGAACTTTACCTTATGTCGCATCCCTGGCATGCTCCGTGCTCTCTCATACGTCTCGCGGGAAATCATAATTGAATAATGCGAAAAGTGGAGTGTGAGCCAGGTACTGAGATAAATCAGGAAGCGTTGCCATTTTGGTCGCCAGACTTCGTCGACAGTGAGGCCGTGCGAGGTAAAGATGATTCGGGGAACATGGAGAAATCGTCCTGCAAACGCACCCATGCCACCAGCCTTCGAACTAGTGACATGAAGTATATCGGGTTTTTCGTCACGAATAATTCGCTTTACTTCAAAAAATGCTCGATAGTCATCATCAAATGACATATTTCTAAGGAAGTGGTTTATCTTTATGACAGTGATTCCTGCTTCATCAAGCTTGGTGGCGAGTATCCCAAGTTTTGCGTTTTTTTCACCAATGCCGCCACAGGCGACCACCACCTCAGACCCTTGTTCCTTGGCCGCTACAGCCAATTCATAGACATACTTTTGAGCGCCTCCGAAGTTGCTTTTGGTGATGAGGAAGAGAATTTTTTGAGGTTTTTGCGCCATTTGTTCTAGCATACGGATTGTTTGACCGTTCGTCCATAGTCCACTTACCCCTTGCTAAGGTGTAAAACTTCTGTAGGATTGAATTCGTTATAAGATACGACTAATTATGGGTGAAAGAACACGAGAACTCTTTATATTGATTGTCGGAGACATCGTTGTTTTTAACGTAGCCCTTTGGCTGACCCTAACCCTACGGTACTTGGAGATACCGAGTATTGAACGGCTTGAAGCTCATGTCCCACCTTTCCTTACCGTCTCAGCAGTGTGGCTCGTGGTGTTTTTTATCCTCGGTCTTTATGACAAGCATACTAATCTTTTGAAGCGACTGCTCCTTAGTCGTATTCTCTATGCTCAGAGCATTAACGTCTTGGTAGCGGGACTCTTCTTTTTTATATTGCCGTTTGGTATTACTCCAAAGACAAATCTCGTGATTTATCTTATCGTATCACTTGCACTTATGACTGCGTGGCGATTGTTTTTGGTACCGCGCCTTTCCCCCAAACAACAGCATAAAGCAATTCTGATTGCGGATGGGGAAGAAGCGATTGAACTTGCCGACGAGATTAATAACAACGATCGTTACAACTACTATTTCATTCGTATCATTGATTCCAAGACACTCAAGAGCACTCCAGACTTTGAGCAGAAAATTCTGGCACTTATGGAGAAAGAAAAAATTGAACTCATCGTTGCTGATTCGCGAGGTGAGGTAATTGGAAACTTTTTACCAGTTTTGTTTGACTTATCCTTCTTACACTTTGCGTTTACGTTTCTTGATTTCAATCGCCTTTATGAAGATACTTTTGATAGGGTGCCTGTCTCGTGTATAAAATACGATTGGTTCATTTCAAATATTTCACAATCAAAGAGTGCCATTTACGATGCATTGAAGCGACTGGTTGATATTGTCGGTGCGGTAATCCTGCTTGTGCCAGCATTGCTCGTATTTCCGTTTGCTGCCCTTGCAATTAAGCTTGAAGACAGAGGGTCACTTTTTTACACCACTACGCGCGTTGGTCAATACAACGAACTGATCACTATTTATAAATTACGAACCAAGAATGGTGCTGATGCAGGAGCGAGTGCGCTAAGTAGTACACTGGTCGATACAAAGGTAGGGAAGATTCTTCGGGCATCCCGAATCGACGAATTACCGCAACTTATTAATGTACTCAAGGGAGACTTGTCATTTATTGGGCCACGTCCAGAGATGCCCGCGCTTGCAGCTGTTTATGCTAAAGAAGTGCCGTACTACAACGCACGTCATTTTTTGAAACCAGGTCTTTCAGGGTGGGCACAAATTAATAACTTTGATGTCCCACGGGGCGGTATTGATGTGGAGCGAACGAAAGCCAAACTCTCATACGATTTGTATTATCTCGAACGTCGCTCACTCCTTCTTGACATACAGATTGCACTGAAAACCCTCGCGACCATTATCATGCGAACAGGAACATAGTGTGGACTCGCATAATTACCATTTTGTACCGTACATACTGAACTCTATAGAATGCTACGTTGTATCGTGTTTTCTGGTATACTCGCCACATGATTATCGATGGTAAAGCGGTAGCGAAGCGTATATATGATGAGGTGGCGAAGGAGGTTGCGGGGCTTTCAAAGGTACCCGTGATGGCCGCTATCACCTGTGCGCCAAACTTCGAAACTCAAAAATATCTCGAACTGAAAAAGCGCAAGGCAGAAGAGGTGGGTATTACTTTGCGAGTAGTTGAGCTACCAAAAACAGCAACAACCGAAGAGGTGACGGAACATATTCAGACCGTTCTTCTAGATGTTGATGGGGTAGTAGTTCAGTTGCCATTCCCAGCCCATATCGACCGCGAAACCGTTCTTCGTGCAGTGCCCGTTACTAAAGATCCAGATGGGTTTTCATATGGGACAATATCGGACACTTGTCTCCCCCCGGTCCCCGCAGCTATTATGGAGATTGCCAAAGCCTACAATATTTCTTTTAAAGATAAAGTGGTACTGGTACTCGGACAAGGTCGACTGGTTGGGTTACCAACTGCACGCTTTCTTGAAACACAAGGTGCGAATGTAACTGTTTTAACAAAAGATGACAAAAACCCGGAGGAACTATTACAAAACGCTGATATTATTGTTACTGGCATTGGTGTACCACATTTTGTTACTAAGGAGATGGTGAGGAATGGGGTCGTCATTTTTGATGCTGGTACTTCAGAAGATGGGGGACTTATGGTAGGTGACGTCCATCCCGATGTCGCCCAAAAAGCCTCATTCTTCACCCCTGTTCCGGGGGGTATTGGTCCAGTTACTGTGGCTGTTCTCCTCAAGAACCTCGTCTCGCTTATTGAATGAGCAAAGGAGTGCGTAGCACGACTATTACGCGCCAGCTTTTCAAGGAGCGGAGCGACTATGAAAAGCAAGTACTCTTGGGGTGCATTTATACAGGCGCTTAGCATATTTCGACCTCCAGGGGAGAAATAGGCTGTAGCGAGCTGTAAGAACTACCGTTGGTTTTTAAGGTTTAATGTTATATACCGCTTAATATTTATTTGTGTTAAAATAGGCCACATTTCAAGCGTATTTATGTCAGATTCTAAGTCTAGCACCTCAATGTTTCTGCGTTGGTTTCGAGCCATCGCAGTCGTTGCTATTATCAGCAGTATCGGTCTTTTTGTGTATCACAATGCAACAAGCGATCAAGCAAAATACCCATTTAAACTCGGACTCGATCTTGCGGGGGGTTCACACCTTGTATATGAAGCAGATGTGAGCAAGCTTGACCCAGCCGAAGTACCGCAACTCATGGGTGTGCTTAGGGCTGTGATTGAGCGAAGAGTTAATGCTTTTGGGGTTTCTGAACCAGTAGTGCAGGTAGAGAGAAGTAGTTTTGTTGCCGAAGAACAATCAGAGCGACTCGTCATAGAACTCCCTGGTGTCACCGATGTCAGTGCTGCGGTAAAAGAGATTGGCGAAACGCCGCTTCTTGAGTTTAAGCTTCTTGATCCAGACAAGATGGCGCAGCAAGAAACACTCGAATCCCTCCAGTCGCTTACTGAAAACGCAACTGGGTCAAAGGCAGTTGTTGGTAGTGTCAAAGTAAATGGTGAAGAGATCAAAGAGGAAGATCCATTTATTGATACTGGACTCACTGGACGTTACCTTGAAACAGCAACCCTTGAATTTGCAGGAGGACAATCAGGACAGCTTGCTAATGAACCGCTAGTAAGCGTGAAGTTTAATGAAGAAGGCGGAGCGCTCTTTGCTGAAATTACTCGCGATAATGTTGGTCGCCAACTCGGTATTTTCCTTGATGGAGAATTGCTTTCAGCGCCAGTTATTAATGAAGCGATTACTGGGGGTACAGCCATCATCTCGGGGCAGTTTACTGCTGATGAAGCCCGTGCATTAGCTGAAAATCTCAGCTTTGGTGCACTTCCAATGCCGATTTCTCTTGCGAGTACACAAACTATAGATGCAACACTTGGAGCTGGTGTGGTACACCAAAGTCTTCTTGCTGGACTTTTTGGATTTATTCTCATTTCGCTTTTCATGACCTTATGGTATCGCTTGCCTGGACTGGTGGCTTCGTTTGCGCTCGCTTCATACATTCTTATTTCACTCATGGTCTTTATGCTTGTGCCAGTCACACTTACCGCTGCTGGTCTCGCGGGTCTTGTGCTTTCGCTTGGTATTGCGGTTGATGCTAATGTGCTTGTGTTTGAGCGTCTCAAAGAAGAGCTCCGTGCAGGTAAGGGAAGTCAGGCTGCTATTGAAGATGGTTTTGCTCGCGCTTGGTCTGCAATTCGTGACAGTAATATCACTGGCTTACTCTCGGCAGTGGTGCTGTTCTGGTTTGGTACTGCACTCATTAAAGGCTTCGCACTCGTACTCGCTGTCGGTATCATCATCTCAATGATTTCTGCTCTTACAATTACGCGTACATTGCTTATGATTCTGCCTGACGTAAAGCGTGAAGATGCCGGCATCTGGCCATACTTACTCGGAACTGGACTAACCAAAAAATAATATGGGCATCATTCGAAACAAAAAAATCTTCCTCTCTATTGCAGCTGCGATTGTACTCACCGCAGGTGCAGTTGTGGCGGTGTTTGGTATCAAGCCAGGTATCGACTTTACTGGTGGTTCGCTCATGGAAGTTCGTTACGGTACACTCCCAGAAAAAAGTGAAGTAGAGACCGTTGTCGGTGAGCTCAATCTTGGTAATACCTCTGTCCGCCATTCAGAAAGTGAAGCGGGGAGTGGGTACCTCGTGACAACACGTGACCTCAGCGACGAAGAACGAGCATCGCTTGAAACAAAACTCACCTCAATTGGTGCTGAAGCTGAGCTCGTGCGCTTCACATCAATTGGCCCTGTGATTGGACAAGAGCTTGCCGACAAAGCGTGGTGGGCGATTGGGGCAGTACTTGGTCTTATCATTATCTACGTAGCGTTTGCGTTTGCTGGTGTTGGTGCTCCTGTGAGTTCATGGGTCTACGGCTTTATGACCATTATCGTACTCGGCCACGACATTTTGGTGCCGCTCGCTTTCATAAGTTTCATGGGAGAGTTTTTTGGTACTGAAGCTGATATTTTGTTCGTGACAGTACTTCTTACAATTCTTGGGTTCTCAGTAAACGACACAATTGTCATCTTTGACCGTATCCGTGAAAAACTAAAACTCAACCGCACCGAGACTCGTAAAAATATTCCGGTCACTGGTGGTAAAGATGAAATAAAAATTACCTACACCCTACATAAACCATTTTCTGAACTCGTTGGGCAAGCAATTGATGAAACTATGGTACGCTCAATCAATACCTCACTCACTGTACTCATCGCACTCATCGCACTCTACATCTTTGGAAGTTCCGTGACTCAGATGTTCACACTTAGTCTGATGGTCGGTATCGTTGCTGGAGCTTACTCGTCTATTTTTATCGCCAGTCCACTCCTCGTACTTTACCAAGAATGGCAAGAAAAGAAGCAGAATAGCAAATAACCCTTATGATTGTCGGTCTCACGGGTTCGTTTGGTGCAGGAAAGGGTTTTGTAGCGGACTATTTAGTGAACCAAAAAGCCTTCGCTCATTTTTCAGCACGCACATTTATCACAAAAGAACTTGAGCGCCGAGGGATCGAGGTGAATCGCGATACTATGACTAATGTCGCCAACGATTTGCGTGCGACACATGGACCGACATATATTTTTGAACAACTGGTGCAGATGGCAAAGAATCACGGCGGTGATGCAGTGATAGAAAGTATCCGTGCGGTCGCCGAAGCAGTATACATAAAAGAGCAAGGTGGTGTTGTACTTGGTATTGATGCTGATCCGCAGATTCGATATGAGCGTATCGTAAAGCGCGGAAGCGAGACTGATCACGTGACGTTTGGAGAATGGCGTGCGCAAGAACTTCGTGAATCAAATCCAGATGATCCAACCAAGCAAGATATCTTTGGTGCGCTTAAACTTTCTGATGTCATTATTATGAACGTCTCATCAATTCCAGAGCTCAAAAGGAAGATTGATAATTTTATAGAAAAATACCATGATTAGTACCGTTGGCATTGTTGGGTATGGAAACTTCGGACAATTTTTACAAGAGTTGGCAGGGAGATTTTTCCCCGATGTGAAAGTGAAGATATACTCTAGACGAGCTGAGGTTGATAACGAAATCTTCTTCTCTTTAGAAGAGGTGGCGGCTTGCGATGTGATAATTCTGTGTGGCGCAATTCGTGAATATGAAGAACAGATTAAAACAGTGGTGAAGCTTTCACTCCCAGAGACGATCATTGTTGATGTAGCTACCGTCAAAAAGTATACGAGCGAACTTCTCCGCGCATACTGCGAAGGACGACGCTTTCTCTCGACGCACCCGATGTTTGGTCCAGAAAGTTACAAAAAACACGGTGGCACCATTAATGGGTTCAGAATTGTAGTGACTGACTATGTATTAGCTAACGATCAATATCAGATTCTCAAAAATACATTTGCAACACTCGGATTTCTTATTATTGAAATGACTGCCGACGAGCACGATAAACGACTTGCCGAGACACTCTTTTTAACCCATTACGTCGGGCAGTCAATCATAAGAGCAGGTTTCAATCGAACTGCTATTGATACACTCTCGTTTCAGTTTTTGATGGATGCTGTTGAAAGCGTAAAGGATGACCGAGAATTGTTTAAAGATGTCTATAAATTTAATCCGTATTGTACGAGTGTTGCGGAGCGGTTACATGCGGCCCAAGAAACGGTATACAAAGAGTTGCAACAGTAAAAGTCACCAGTCACTTACGGTGCATTCTGAACAGATTTATAAAAAACCAGTGTGGCATGAAGTGCGCACTGGTTTTTTATGAAATTCTCGTTCCAATAAATTTCTCACCATCGAGATACTTCACCACCTCGTCGAGTCTACTGCCGTTGATGATGGCAACTTCAAGATTGTCTTTTTGCGCAACCTTAGCCGCAATCGGATCAAACGGAGAAGAGAGCCCCGGGTCCCAGTCGGCGGGAATGAGCGCTCGAAAGTCGGTCCAGTTAATTGTTTCTATTTTTTTGGCATCGGGATTTACTCTCGGGTCATCAGTGTATACATGGTCGATGTTTGAAAGATTGATGACTTTGGTTGCACCAAGCTTTTCGGCAATCTGCACTGCGCGAAGGTCAGTCGAAGAGCCAGGACGATATCCAGCTGCAATGACTACCGGTACATCGGGAGGAACATCGAGAATATCATCGGGGTTAGTAATCATCACTGGATGAGCAAGGTCTCGGAAAATAGTACGCAAAAGGTGGCCATTTAATCTGGTGGCATGAATACCCATCCAATCAAGGTCATTGGAATTGAGCTCAGACACAGCTGAGGCTGCGTCTTGGTAGTTACGGGCGGTGCGACCACCGCCTGCGATGATAATAAAACGACGACTCTTTGTGGCCGTCTCCATATCAATAAAACCTTTTAAATTGGTTAGAAAGGTAACATCGATCTCACGGGGGACAATGAGTGACCCGCCGACAGACATGACGATAGTTTCTTTGGATGACATATCGCTCTGCATTGTACGTCAACTGACCGAGCTTTCAAAATGGGATATAATTACTGACATGTCACCAGAGTTAATAAACGCAATCAAAGATCGAATTCAAAACGGTCACACCAAAGAATCAATAAAAAATGAAGTGTTGGCCATGGGACACACAGAAGCGCTTTTTGAAGCGGCATACATATTGGCAGAGCACGACATCAGTGAAGCTCATGCTCGTGATGCTATTGTTTCTGGAACAGCAATGACACTCACCCCAGTTCATACCCTTGTTAAAGACGCGCTTTCTTTCGTCTGCAATAGATGGGGGATGGTGGTATTGCTCGGTGCGCCACTGATTCTTGTCGCACTTTTAACTGAGCTGCAGACATATTTTACAGAAAATCCGCTCATGATTGGTATGTTGTCGGGAATTTCAATTGTGGCAATGATATTTTATTTTGTAAATATTTTGGTGGTTCTTTATTTGGTGAGCAGGGGAAGTGAGCTCGAAAGGAATTCCTATACTGAAGCATTTCGTTTCACAAAGAAGAATATCTTTGGGATTTTCTTCGTGTATCTCCTTACCATGCTCACGGTTCTGGGCGGATTCATACTTTTTGTCATTCCAGGATTTGTCGTCCTCATCTCACTTTATTTCTCACAGTACATTTTTGTCGTTGAGGGCAAGCGAGGCATGTCTGCACTTGAGCGAAGTAGGGCGATCGTCAAGGGTCGGTGGTGGCAAGTACTCAAAAAAATCATTGGACTCACCCTTTATTTTTTGATACCAGTTTTTATTGCATCGCTTATCGTAGGAATAATAGGTACATTCCATTCAATTGAAAAATTTGCGCTGGTTGGGGAAGTTATCCTCCAAATAGCGACAGCCTTCTTTACGGTGTTGAGTATGCATGTGATGTTTCGTATCTATAGGGAGTTAGCAGAATCTACTACCGAGATGCCGAGCAAGAAGGGGGTTCGAGCTGCGTATTGGCTACTCACGTCGGTTGGACTTATTACGATTCCAACCATACTCATTTTGTTAGTAGTTTTTGGTGAGGTAGATGAGCTCAAGGAAACAATGACACCATTGTCACAAGATAATCACGTAGTACTCCAAATGGATGAACTCGATAAAAAAGCGGAGGAATATTTTGTAAACCAAAAAACCCTTGAAGGAGTGTGTGAATCACTCATCAACTCTCTTTCGACTGATGGTGGTGTGGCGTGCAACGATGATATCGATAGCTGGGCGTTGTCAGTGGTCGATGGGGAAGATGTCTGGTGCATGGATTCAAAACAAGCAGTTCCAAAGCGGATTCGATCTGAAATAGATGAACGAACAGCCTGTATCGTTGTCGAGTAATCTTGGGCCAAATAAGCTCTTCAAGAGGTTTCTTTGCGCTATTGACAAATAATTTATCTATGATAGGGTATTGCCAGCTTCAGTTTATTCGGGATGGCTCGAGTGGAGTAACATAAAACGTACTTCATTCTCCATCTCGGTTGTCCCGTGTAAATGGGGCGACACAATCAGTCGAATTTCTCGACTGTTAGATCTTCATAATGAAGAAGGAGAATATATTATGCGTGCTCTGAAAATCTCACTCATCGCTTCGATGTTTGCTTTGTCGCTCGGCGCCCCTGCTTTTGCAGAGGAACAACACAACTCTCCGCCTCCGCCCCCCCCGTCTTGTGGTGGAAACGCTTGCGTCACTCAGTGGACCGTCGGGGGTACAGCCCTCTTTGGCGGAGCTGGTGCCTCGATGTTCGAGGGTGCTGAAGGTTTCAACCTGATTGAAAAATCAGGTTCCGGCGGTGTCGACATTACTGTCAACGCAGACGGCGGTCTCTGTGGCGTCGATTGCTCTGACGGCGGCTTCACGTTCGAGGGCTTCTCGCGCGAAACTGTCTCGGTTTCAACCGGCGCCTTCGGAGAAGTCTCTGGCACTTCGGTCACTGCTCAGAACATGGGCCAGGCTATCGGCGCAGTCAACTTCTCGCTCAGCAAAAATTTCAGCGCCCCGGCTCCGTCGGGTAACTGATGCTCCAACTTCGGGCGGACCCTTATTAGGTCCGCCCACCCCTCAACCACTGTTTCGACAGTGGTTTCTTTTTATATGACTAAAGTATGGGGGAAGAGGGCAAGGGCTTGCAATTTGTATAAAAGTATGGTAAAGTCTTGAAAGGACGACGAGTTCTCTCGTCCTTTGTAAACTCCATATCAACTCAAAGAAGGGAAAGCGCCATGCGCAATATCATGCTTGGCTTGGTCCTTGCGCTCACTATGGCGCTCGGAACGCTTACTTCTGCTCCAGCGGAAGCACGCGAGGTCTATCACGGTTTCGTGAAAGACACCCACTACCTTGGTCGTGGCGGTACGCCAGCAACCCTTGAACAGGTTGCTGACAATCCGTTGTCGGTATTTCGTTCGGAATTGGCTTACGCCAACCTCCGAGCACATATCGGCAGCTACCTTGGTCGTCCGGTCACTGATGCAGACTTTCGTCTGCTCATGCGGAGTGATGCTGTAAAGCTTATTCCGTGCGTCGGTAAAATCGACACTTCTGGAGTCACTGACTCTGGTCGGTTCGGCTGGCATAAGCGTCATTGCTATCGAGGTGAAATGCTCATTCAGGTCCGTCTTTCTGACGGGCGCTGGCTGACAGTTGCTTCGCAAGGATGTTACAACCCCGTTCGTGGGGAAGCACCATCTTTGGTGCCTGCACCTCCACCCGTCGTGAAAAAAACATCGTGTCGGATGGTTCCAGTGCGTCAGCATGCAACTTCCCGTCAGGAACTTACGTTCTTGCCTGGATTTGTGG
>JAGOON010000054.1 GCA_017992505.1 Minisyncoccota bacterium
CTCGCGGCGGGAATGCTTTTGGTGGAATTCAAAACCCCTTGGAATTTCTTGGCGGAAATGCCAGCCCAAGCCCGCGCCTTTGGCGCGGGCGCGGTCAATTCTGATGCAAATCAAATTTGGTGGACCCGACAGGATTCGAACCCGCTGCCTCCTCAGTGCAAATGAGGCGCTCTACCAAGTGAGCTACGGGCCCAGCGAGATGGGAAGTGGGAATGCTTGCATTCACATTTATCCATCGAGTTGGGCCAGAAAGCTTTAGCTTACGGGCCCAGACTCTTACTAGGACACTTAGAAACCTAAGTGCGCACCATGATAAGGGCGAAGTTCTTTCAAGTCAAGAGGCTTTACGCACGTGATGTTTCCACCAGATGCTTAATGAGATCTTTAAACTCAAGACCAACCGCTGCGGCTGCCTTGGGAAAAAGAGACTGATCTGTGAGACCAGGTAAAGTATTGATTTCAAGGAAGTACACTTCCCCATCTCGAACAATAAAATCACATCTTGAATAGTGGTCGCAATTAAGGGCTTTGTGTACAACTGTTGCGGCATCAGCAAGCTTTGCCTTCTCGTGATAGGTAAAACGACCAGGAACGATTTCCTCGGTTGTCCCGTTATACTTAACCTCTGCTGAAAAGTAGGGCATCCCGTTTGGGGGCACTATTTCAACCACAGGAAGCACATATAAATCTTGGTCTCGAAAGCCATGCAATAAACCAACCGTTGCTTCACGTCCACGAATAAATTCTTCAACCATGAGCGATTCATGAAGTCCGAGCAACTCTTCTAGTGCTGGCCTAAGTGCGCCAGCGTGTGAAATGTGCCGTGCGCCTAGTGACGATCCTCCCGCAATGGGTTTAATAAAAAGTTCACTACCCATTTCTTCCACGATACTTTCGGAAAGTACAGCAATGTCGTTCAGTTCTTCACGATTAATACGCCTGTGCTTTGCCATATTGATACCGTGATCACGAAGGGTCAGCTTAGTGAGTTCTTTATTAAATGCAATAGCAGAAGCGAGAGCATTGCTTCCAGTAAATGGAAGGTTCAAACGTTGTAGTAGACGTTGAACCTGTCCGTCTTCACCAAATTCACCATGAAGTGCAAGAAATACCGTATCGACCGCTTCAAGTGCCTTTTCTGGTTGGCGGGCTATTCCCATCTCAAGCCACTCACCCTTTTTGGTAATAATGATGTCCTTATGAGGATAATCAAGTTCACGAAGCGCTTGAAGTACTGCTGCTCCAGAACGAAGCGATACATCATACTCACTACTTGGGCCTCCACGTAATACTGCGACTCGTTTCATAATGACTACAGTATATCATTGCACATTTGTTTTATGCACAGTGTGGCATGTCCAATTGATGGTCTAAGTACGAGGAATCCTGTCACGTTTTTGGCGGTGGTAAGTAATAGAGAAACGGTGTGCTTCGGCATTGGCGTGAAGGATTGATTGTTGATGTTGCTCCAAAAGATGTTTTTGCCCAATAAGCCTGACAGGCTTATGACGATCGTCCTTGACGACGGCTACTACGGGAATTACTAATTTCATCTCTTGCAAGACTTTTTCAGCTACATTTTTCTGTGCCGTGCTTCCATCAACAACAATAATCTGAGGCAAGGGCCACTCTTTGTGTTCAAGACGTCTTGAAAGAATTTCTCGAAGTGCAGCAGGATCATTAGCGTCACTAAGCGTTTTGATTTTAAATTTTCGATACTCATCTCGTGCTAACTCGTTACTCTCTATTACCGTCATTACGCCCACCATATCCTTACCGTCCATGTGAGCCACGTCGTAAGCTTCAATACGAATACGCTTGTCATCTCGATAAAGGCGACTGTCATCTTTGATAAGTGCAATATCTTGAATGTGGGTCAATGCAAAAATTCTTTTTTTAATAGTGTTCGCTTCTTCAAATTTTTTCTCTTTTGCAAGTCGCATCATTTCCTTCTGAAGCTCCTTGATAAGCAGCTGCTTTTTGCCTTGAAAGAAAAGTGTAATATGACGTATTGTTTGTTGATATTCAACTTTAGACTGTATATCTGGATACAATCCAATTTGCCTATTGAAATCAATCTTTCCTCTTACTAGCTTACCCTTCTCTTGTCCAAGTGGCTGTTTAGTGTCGTAGAACTTAAAAAGCTTACGAACAATTTTTAAAGCTTCGCGGAAGAGTGCTCCACTGGGAAAGGGCCCAAACTCGTAGAGAATCTCTTTTTTAGTGAATTGTTCTGTTAAATCCTTACCTCGCACCACTAGCACACGAGGAAATTCCTCATTGGTAATGACGAGATGGTTATAACTCTTGTCATCCTTACTGCGAGTGTTGTAAATAGGCTTGTGTGTACGGATAAGGTTTGTTTCAAGTATTAGAGCCTCTAATACACTGTCGGTAGCCGTGTATTCCAGAGTTTTGGCCTCCAAAACCATCTTTTCAATTAATTCTGAACGTTTCTCCCTTATGTCTTCAGTAAAGTAGCTTTTAACTCGGTTTTTAAGTGATGTAGCCTTACCTATATAGAGAATTTGCTTTCGAACACCCAAAAAGAAGTACACCCCAGGAGTATCAGGAAGGAGTTTTTTTGCAAGTTGTTCTTTATTCATGACTAAACAGTATGCTACAATAAATTTTTAGAGGGTTCTACTACATTAAGGGAGGTACATATGCCAGCAAAACAAAAGGACACTTCCGCTCACTTGGTTCAATTTTTCAACCAAAATCCTTCGCTCACCTCACTTATTATAAGTGAGCCAAGCAATCTTGAAATATGGGAATCAATATTTGTCTTCATTTTTGGCGAGATACCGCACGATGATTTTGATCGCACAGTTCCAAGTTATTGGAAGCAAGGATCCACAGATCCACGGTGGGATGTTCTCCTTTATAAAGAAAACATGGGTGCAATGCGAGCACTCAACACACTTATTCAGGGATGGAAGAGCGGAAACGTTCCTCTTCCCTCACATAAGGAGGCAGCGTAAGCTGCCTCTTCTTATTTTAATATTTTTTTAAGGTAGTGCCCGGTGAATGACTTTGGATTCTCAGCCACCTGCTCTGGTGTACCCTTCGCAACAATCTCACCTCCCTTCTTACCTCCTTCTGGCCCGATATCAATAATGTAGTCAGCACACTTTATGAGGTCTAAGTTGTGCTCAATTACCATCACTGTATTACCGTGATTCACCAACTGCTGCAAAATCTCTATCAGCTTCTTGACGTCTTCGTAGTGCAGTCCTGTGGTCGGTTCATCAAGTAAGTAGATGGTTTTTTGTGTATGCGGCCTATAGAGCTCTGAAGCAATCTTGACTCGCTGCGCTTCTCCTCCTGAAAGAGTCGTCGCACTTTGACCAAGTTTAAGATAGCCAAGTCCAACATCGAGTAAACTGCGAAGACGTTCTTGAATACTAGGCACATCAATGAAGAATGTATGTGCCTCCTCGATGGTCATGTGAAGAACTTCGTGGATGTTCTTTTGCTTATAAGTAACTTCTAGTGTTTCCTTGGTAAAACGCTTTCCATCACAC
>JAGOON010000055.1 GCA_017992505.1 Minisyncoccota bacterium
ACTCAGTATTTGCTGGAGTAGGAGAACGTGTACGTGAAGGAAATGACCTTTACCACGAAATGAAGGAGTCAGGCGTACTCGATAAGACAGCGCTTGTGTTCGGCCAGATGAACGAAGTACCTGGTGCCCGTGCTCGTGTAGGTCTCACAGGCCTCACTATGGCTGAATCTCTCCGTGACCTTGGAGGTAAAGACGTTCTCTTCTTTATGGACAATGTGTTCCGCTTCACGCAAGCTGGACAAGAGGTATCTTCACTACTTGGACGTGTATCATCTGCGGTGGGTTACCAGCCAACGCTTGCTGAAGAAATGGGTAAAATGCAGGAACGCATCACCTCAACCAAGGCAGGTTCAATTACTTCAGTACAAGCCGTATATGTGCCTGCTGACGACCTTACTGACCCAGCGCCAGCCACAACGTTCTCTCACCTTGACTCGACAGTGGTACTTTCACGTCAGCTCGCATCTCTAGGTATTTACCCAGCGATTGACCCACTAGAATCAAACTCAACGGCGCTTGACCCAACAATCGTTGGCGAAGAACACTACCGTGTTGCGCAGGGTGTAAAGATGGTACTTCAACGATACAAGGATCTCCAAGACATCATCGCGATTCTCGGTATCGAAGAACTCTCAGAAGAGGACAAGACTACTGTGTACCGCGCACGAAAGATTCAACGATACATGAGTCAGCCATTCTCAGTAGCAGAAGTATTCACTGGTGCACCAGGTAAGTACGTGAAGCTCGAAGATACTATCCGAGGCTTCGGAGAAATTCTCGACGGAAAGCACGACGATAAGAACGAGTCAGCTTTCTACATGAAGGGTGGTATCGACGAAGTCACAGCATAAGCATATGGCCGAACAACGATTACTAAAGTTGACCATAGCAAGAGTAGACGGCCCAGTCTTTGATGGGGAAGTCGTCTCTGTTGCGGTGCCAGGTATGGCCGGAGACATGGTGCTTCTTGCTGGTCACGAAGCACTCATCTCACCACTTCGTACAGGAGAAGTCCGCATCAAGAAAGCTGATGGCACTACCGAAGCTTTTCCACTCAAAAGCGGAACACTTGAAGTTAGCACCAATCACGCTACAATTTTGATTTAACTTAAATGAAAAGTCCGACCTAATAGACGCCAGACTTTACTATTTACAAAATATTCAGGAAACTCACCCCTCCTCTTCTTTCTTAGACCTGTACAATATTGACATTTTAGTATATTTATGTATAATATAAGTAGTTGATATTGCCACAATAATGTAACTTAGGAGCTTAAGTATGAACGTTAATTTCTTTAAGTTGGCCACAATCGCAGCTATTGTCTGGCTTTTCTTCTCGATGGGCTTCCTTATGCGAGCAATGTGCTTAACCGAGGGATATGTAGTGTCCAGTACTATCATCATCATTCTCGGTGTTCTTATCAGTGCCATGATCATAATGATCGCCATGCGCAAATTCTCTCTCCAGATAACGTTGACGCAACGTTAATAATGGATTAAAAGCGGTTTCTTTAGAAACCGCTTTTTTATATTTTTCTGAGCAATAATTAGATAGACCAGCATGTCATCGGTAATATGCCGACAGACAACATCAAACCCATTACCATAGTGTGTAACAGATTTTTTGTTGATTAGTCATTACTACCTCCGTAGCTGTAATCTACTAATAGTCAAACATATTCTTATCACCTTTGCTATTGAAGCTTATTTCCGTATAATTGTGCGGTTCTGGGCCCTTAGCTCATTTGGTAGAGCGCTTCCATGGCATGGAAGAGGCGAGCGGTTCAAATCCGCTAGGGTCCACCA
This sequence comes from Minisyncoccota bacterium, assembly GCA_017992505.1. Lineage (GTDB taxonomy): Bacteria > Patescibacteriota > Minisyncoccia > Phycocordibacterales > UBA918 > OLB19. Next base: position 1,807 of record JAGOON010000055.1, read on the forward strand.
AATCATGATTTTCGGTTTCAGAGTCACATTCTAAGCTGAAGATACAAGACAATACGGGGTTCCAAAACCCACTTCCTCGTTCGAATTTTAGACCCTCTGGAAATATAATCGTTTGGAACCCACGACGAAACGAAGGAGTAAGATCTAGCCAAATGCGTGAGATATCGCGTATAGCAAGCTCGAAGTACTCCTTTTCAAATTCAGCTTCAAGTAGGTCAATGGTGTCTTCATGTAGTGTGATATTGGTAGTGAGTAGTTCCAATTCATTCGCTTCAAGGCGTTCTTTAAGCATTGCTTGGGTATAGAGGCCTGTTTCTGCCAGTTGGTATATCTTCTCTCGCTTTGCCTTCACCATCACCACTTGATCCTTTTGCATTTGCTGTTCTTTCTTGCGTACAGATATTAGTTCATCCTTCTTTGCTATAACGACGTGATGAATATATGCAGTGAATTCGGGCGTAGGAGTTACACGCTTTAGCAGATCCATGAAGGCTGATTCAAGGACACCCTTCTTTATCGTCTTGCCACACATTCGACAGCCTTTATTGAAGCATGAGTAGCTAGGGTAGCCCTTACCACTTCGTCCTCTTGGTGAACTGGCTGTGAAGGGATAACTACACTCAGCACACAACACAAGGCGGCGTAGTGGGTATTCAGGGTTGTCTACGTTCTTCTTTACTCCATGCCCCTTCTTTCCATCACGAACAGCCAGAATCGCTTCTAGCTCCTCTTCGTTGATCATTTTTTCATGTAGTCCAGGGTAATACTTCTCATCATCAGCGCAGTACAGCTTGCCTGCGTAGAAGTCGATGTATTTATATAGGAGACCATCAACATTCTGAGGTGTCGCCTTGAGTCCCGAAACCTCCTCGTAACCATTCTCTTTAAGGAAACGAACCATATCTTTGTTAGAGAATCGATTGTTCATGTAGCCAATAAGAGCTGCGCGAATCATTGGGAAAAGCACAGGGTGTATTTTGTCTGGTGTGGTTTTCTTCTTGCCGTTCATCTTGTTCCGTTCGCAGATATAACCAACTGGCGGTTTGAAGGGATAGATTCCTTGGCGAATACGATCCATCATGCCGTTTCGACAACGAAGTGAACGTATGTCGTTATCGAACTCTGCAAATCCTGCCAACATTGTTTCCATGAGTTTTCCCATTGGGTCGTCACTAATAGGCTCTGTTACTGAGTGTAGGGTTGTACCGTAGCCAATAAGCACTCTTTTGACTGCGAAGTGGTCTTCAGTATTTCGAGCGAAACGATCAACCTTCCATACAACAAATGCAGCGATTTTATTTTTATGAACACGACAATGTTCTAACGCCTTTATAAGCATTGTTCGTGACGTTGTTTTGGCACTTTCACCCTTTTCAATGAACGGCTCACACGCTAGCACCAAGCCCTGCTTCTCAAGATATTCTCGACAAAGACGCACCTGTGCATCAAGCGAAGTCCCATCGATCTGTTCTGAATCACTTACGCGCACGTAAATAATTGCGAGGTTTGAGTCGCTCTTCTTTATCTTCTTATTCCTTTCTACTCTTCGTGTATATAGTTTTTTCATTTTGTTTAAGATAGTAAGCCAAAAGG
>JAGOON010000019.1 GCA_017992505.1 Minisyncoccota bacterium
CAAATATATATTTTATGGTATGGTTTCGATAGATATTCTTTACACCTTGAAAGGAAGACGCATGCGCGTACCCACACTCACCGAACTGTTTGCGGTCGTAAAAGACGCGGGGCAGATTATCTCGGACAATTTTGGATTGCCCCACGACGTGACCGATAAAAGCGACGGGACACCCGTCACCGCCATCGACCAACAGATCAATACTCTCTTCGCCCTCCTTGCTGAAAAACACGGCATCGGATTCATTGGTGAAGAAGGTAATGGCGATACCGATAATGATTGGATACTCTACGTGGATCCGCTCGATGGTACGGGTGCCTTCCTTCGTGGAATGGCGACCTGCACGGTTGTTGCATCCATCATGTTTATGGGCGAACCAATCATGGCAATCATTCATAATCCCATAACGGGACAAACCTGGTCGGCGGAAGCGAATAACTTCTGTAGCTACTGGCGAAACAAGAGCGAAGGCGAAATTTTGGTACGCACAAGCAATCTACAGTCTGTACCTCACAGAACAGCCATCTGTGCATGGCCTGGTGTCGATGAACGATTTTTGAGATTCCAAAAAAGAATCCTCGAAGACTCGTTCTTCTTAGACCAACAAATGGGAGCCTTCGCCATCGGCGGTGGACTCATTGCGTCGGGACTGCTTCACACCACCGCCATTTCTGATGGTAGTGCTGTAGAAGCAGCCGCCATGTCGCTCATTGTTCGTGAGGCAGGTGGTGTAGCTGTCGACCTCCATGGCAAGGAAATTCTTACATTTGCGTTTGGTGAACACAAAAATAAGTCGGACTTTCTACTGCCCCATGGTGCTGTCTTTGCTTGCAATATGCAGGTGGTGGAAGCACTTCTTTCGTTCTATTGATCTTCAATTTCTTATAAGGCCCGACAACTTTATTGTCGGGCCTTATTTTATAATCCAATATGGACGGATGCTTTTATTTTTACACTATAGTAAACCTGGAAGTTTATACAATCTGGTGGCGTTTTTCAGTAACTGTTCTCGAACCATCTCTTCATCTTCCCCGCGTATCGTGGCTATTTTCTTGTACACTTCTTGAACCATCCACGGTTCGGCTCGCTTACCGCGGTGTGGTATAGGTGCTACATACGGGCAGTCTGTTTCGCCGTGTATCAAATCAAGTGGGACAGCTTTTACAATTTCTTCGTAGGCTTTGGCAAAAGTAATTACACCTGTGAACGAGATGGTTCCCCCAAGGTCAAAAAACTTTGTCGCTTCTTCATACGTGCCCGCGTAAAAGTGCACATTGAATGGCACTTTGGCGTACTGCTTGAGCGTCTCGTAGACATCGAGATACACACTTCGACCGGTTGGACTTTCCATACCAGGTTTTGGTCCGCGAGTGTGAATCATTAGGGGAAAATTGTACTTATTCGCAAACTCTATCTGCTCGATAAAATTTTCTTCCTGAATCGTGTATGTTTCTGGCGGACAATGCCAATAATCAAATCCGCACTCTCCCACTCCGACTACTTTTTTACTCTTAGCCAGCGCTTCATAAAAACTTTTATTGAAAAATTCGCCCTTACTCGCAAATGGTTTGGCTCCCTCACCAGTTTCTTCTTCGTCATGTGTACCTGGGACAGTTTGGATTGGATGGAGACCAATAATTGCATAAAGATGCTCGTACTGCTCTGCTAATTCAACTGCTCGAGCACTGGTGGATTCTTTCGTGCCAACATTTATCACCGCAACTCCTTCTTCTTTGCAACGAACTGTCACCACTTCAACATCCTCATTAAAAGCGGAGAGGTTCAGGTGAGCATGTGTATCAATGTATTTAGATTCCATATTTTTCTTCGTGACGGTGTGCAAGTTCTGTCTTCTGTAATTTTTTCACTGCTTCCCATGCGTCCTCTGATTTTTCAAGGAACGCTGGCGCCCGTTCGCTGTATTTTTTAAAGCCATGTTCGAGCACTTCGTCAATATTTTCAATATAACCCCCTGCTTCGAGTTGCGCCAAGAGACAGGCGTAGTCCCACGCGATATCAGACAACTCATCTTCGAGGCGAACACTATTTTGATGTCGAATCTCAGCGCGTACTTCTTCGACCTCATCTTTAAGACCATCAAGGTATTGAAGTGCGACTTCGTCAGTCGGACGTCCAACAAGACTTGGATTCAATCGGATATTATCGCGTGCTATCGCCAAGATTTTGAGAAACCGCTCACTCATATATTACGACTCAAGACGAACGAAAAGGTTGTCTGGCTTTTGGTTAGTCTCTGTTGCAGTGATGATAATCCTCGCTGTTTCAGGCATATATGGTGCGAGAGTGGCGCCAATCTTTCGAAGCGAATCACGGAGCGTAGTCAGAATCTCTATCGCCTTTTCTGGATCGGTTTTTATCAGCTTAAATGGCTCCGTTTCGCTTATCATTTCGTCGAGCACTTGCACCTGATGCCAAATGTCATTTAATTTCTGCTGGAAATTAAAATCGAGTGTCTGTTCTTCTCCCTGCTCAAGGGGTGCATATTGTCCCATCTCAAGATGGGACTCAGACATTTTCATAACTCGAGCAACGAGATTACCAAGCCCGTTTACAAGGTTGGCCGTGTAATACTCGTCCATCTTTTCCCATGTCAGATCAGAGTCATCAAATGGGTGTACGTGACGGAGGAGGATGTATCGAGTGGCGTCGGTGCCGTAGCGCTGAATCATCTCGTACGGTGAAATCACATTTCCGAGTGATTTGCTCATCTTTTGTCCACCACTATTGATGAAGCCGTGGTAGTAGATTACATCGGTAGTTTTGATGTCAGCTGACATAAGCATCGCTTGCCAGATGATTGACTGAAAGCGTACTTGATCTTTGCCTGCGAGTTGGAGCGTATCACTTTCCACCCAAAACTTCTTGAAGTCCCCTTCGGTGTTTGGCCAACCGAGTGTTGAGATGTAGTTGGTGAGAGCGTCAAACCACACGTACATCACGTGTTCGTCGTCATTTGGTACGGGTATACCCCAATCCATGCGGGTCTTTTGACGTGAAATGCTCAAATCTTCGAGGCCGCCTTTCACAAACTCAATTGCCCACTGTCGTTGCCATTCGGGTACGATTGAATTTTCGCGGGAAAAATACCCGAGAAGCGCCTCTTGGTAATTTGAAAGTTTGAAAAAGTAGTTTTCCTCTTCAAGTTCAATTGGTTCCATGTTTGGGTGATTTGGACATTTTCCATCAACCAAATCACTGTCACGAAGAAACATTTCATCTCCAACACAGTAAAGTCCCTTGAAAGACTTTTTGTAGATATCACCCTTTTCATCACACCGACGCCAAATTTCTTGCGCTGCTACTTTATGGGACGCATCTGTAGTACGGATGAAATTATCATATGAGAGGTTAAGTCCCTCCTTCAGTCGATTGAACTCGGCTGCATAGTGATCTACATATGATTGACGTGACTCACCCTTTTCATCGGCAATTTGTGCAATTTTTTGCCCATGCTCATCAGTACCAGTATTAAAAAACACCTCATGGCCAAGAATGCGCCAATACCGAGCCAGGGAGTCAGCTTGAACAACTTCAAGTGCAAAACCAATATGAGGATTAGCATTTACGTACGGGAGCGTGGTGGTAAGGTACTTACGTACCTTCCTCCCTTCGCTCTCTCGGTCATGTGAAATATTCGCTTGGCTCATATTTCCCGCGACACTCGCTCGCTCGGTAGTGAGGTATTTTGCCTTTTTCTCTAACATAGAAATTACAATAGCACAGGATTTTTATTATGACAGCATATTGACAGTCCCGATATAAACGATAATAATGGCGCACCCCATAACCAAGGAGGAAGAAATGTCGTTCTTTAAACGCTTTAAGAAAGATGCGTCAGGTGCAACCGCCATTGAGTACGGACTTATCGCAGCGCTTATCGCAGTTGCGTCCATCGCCGCAATCAATGGCACTGAAAAACCAGAGCCATCGGAAGAAGCGCCCATGAAAATGACGGAAGCCGTCATCAACGACTGACGTTTTGTCGTTTTTATCCCCGCCGTATGTCACGGCGGGGATTTGACTATATTTAAAACAATTGGTATAAATTAGCCTCCTTCGCAATCCTTGCGGATGAAATTTGGGAGTTCTTATGAAAAAGAATGTTCTTCTATCGCTCGGTATCTCGCTCGCTGCCGTCGCAGTCACCTCAGGTGTCACCTACGCGATCAAACGCAATGGTGGCCTCAAAAGTACCGTCGACAAGATCAAGCTGAACCCTGTCATCGCCAGCGCCGTAAGCAAGATCGGCGAACTCAGAGAGCAACTCGTTGCCAATGATTCGACCGACTACGGAGCAGCTGCCTGACCTCGACCAAACACCCCACCCCCTGTCGCTATGCGACAGGGGTTTTTATTTGTGCACAGGGTCTTAAAAGACAGCCAAGCAAAAAGGGGTACAATGCGGTTAGGTAGTACAACGTACCTAGAAGGGATCAATCGATGCGTACTCAAAAGACTCAACCTCAACCAGAGAACGAACTTCCACTCAAGCAGTTCATTGCACGCATGGTTGTCATGTTACTTGTCTTCTTTTTCATATTCCGTTGCGCCATTTGGCTTGGTGACACCTACGTGCCTTAAGCCAATCAGAAAGCCCCCAAATTATCGGGGGCTTTTTTCTTATTAACCAAGATACGTAATCAGTTTTGAAGTAGCGATGCGCTCCTGCGTACCAGTATCACGATTACGAACCGTAACCGTATCGAGTAGCTCTGGATTTTCTCCCAAGGTGTCGAAGTCGATGACAATACAATACGGGGTGCCAATTTCGTCTTGACGTCGATACCGCTTACCGATGTTTCCATTATCATCATAAGCGATGTTACCAAACTCTTTTTTAAGGAGAGTGAAGACTGCACGAGCTTTTTCTACCAATTCCGGCTTATTTTTAAGCAATGGTGAAACTGCTGCGCGATATGGCGCAAGGTGCACAGGAAGCTTGAGGTAACTTCGCACCTCCCCACCCATTTCATCTTCTGTGTATGCTTCAGCAAGCACAGCAGTGAATGCACGACCAACACCAAATGAAGGTTCGAGTACATGAGGAACAAAACGTGTTCCATCTGACTCAATGTATTCGAGCGATTGACCACTTGCTTCCATATGTGCTTTCAAATCATGGTTGGTACGATACGCAAACCCCGCGAGTTCATCGAAGCCTTTGCCTGGGTAGTTATATTCAAAATCGATAGTACGCTTACTGTAGTGAGCGAGATCATTTTCAGGCACTTCAAATTCTTGAATATTTTCATCTTTGAGTCCAAGATGTGCGTGCCATGCCTTAATATCCAGCCGGAGCTTTTCAAACTCCCCTTTCCAATCTTCCTCTTTTACGAAATATTCAATCTCCATCTGCTCAAACTCACGTACACGGAAAAGAAATTCTCGTGGGGCAATTTCGTTTCGAAACGCCTTACCGATTTGCGCAATACCAAAAGGAATTTTTGGCGCCATAGTATCGACAACGTTTTTGAAATTTACAAAAATCCCCTGCGCAGTTTCAGGACGAAGATACACCTGACCTTCTGGACCAGCAACCGCACCAATGCGACTTTCAAACATCATATTAAAGGTACGGGCTTTTGAAAGCGGATTTCCCTTTGGGCTTTTGAGTCCCTTTTCAATAATTGTTGCGTCAATTTGCTCGAGCGAGAAACCATCTGCATCAATGCCGTTATCTTTGAGGAAATGGTCAGCACGATACCGTTCACCAGTTACCGTATCTTCGATTAGCGGATCAACGAAACCGCCAACATGACCTGACGCTTCCCAGACCCGAGCATTCATCAGAATCGCGGCATCAAGTCCGTACATGTCTTCACGACCATCGACAAACATTTTCCACCACTCACGCTTAATGTTGTTATTGAGCGCTACCCCAAGTGGCCCCAAATCCCAAGTACCCTTAAGTCCCCCGTAAATCTCACTTCCCTGAAACACAAAGCCACGTCGTTTGCACAACGAAACAATCTTCTCCATTTTTTCAGCATTATTCTCCATGGTGTTTATTGAATTACGCGGCCGTTTCCTTCTTGATAACCTGCCTCAGTCGAGAGTTCAGTCTCAGCCTGACTAGCATCAGCCGTAAGTGGTGTATTGGTAAATCTATCGATAGCCCGCAGTGTTTGGCGGTTTACGAGTACAGGTACCATACCAACTTGTGAGACACTTGGCAAAATACTTACCGAAAAGACAAGTTCTTTGCGAGTATTTGCCTTGAGGTCACCCGCTTTCCATTCAATTTGTTTTGAAATTGGGTTGTAATCAAGGGTACCTGGGCCACTGTAGTCATTTTGCCATTCAACATACGTTGGAAGTGAAGTATTGATGGTGGTATTGGTGATGTCGTTACCACCAGCTTCTGCAACAAGGGTCACGAGATAGCTTGTAACCTGCCCCACTCGAGGTGGGACCGATCCAGTCATATGATTGACCTGGCTACTAAGGTTGGCTGCTGACGAGTATTTAGCTTCAGCTGTCACTGTACCTATGAGTTGCTCTTGCGCACTTTGTTCAGCGACACGACGAGCATAGACGTTGATAGTAATATCGAACGAAGATGTGGTTTTATTTTCGTTTGGAAGAATAGTGAAGTTGAGGGTGCGCGTATCTCCAGGTAGTACCTGTGAAAAATTTGAATTGTTCGCGACATCCCACCGGACCACCCCTTTGTTTGAGTCATAGTAGCCTCGCTGAGTTTCGATGGATTCTGCCTTGAGTGCATTACCACTTGGAACCACTTCCACTACCATGTCATAGACTGATTCATCAAGAGTGTTTTTTATAGAGACCTCAACCCCACTACTCCTTCCTTCTTCTAACACAACCGATCGGTCTGCATCACTATCAATTGAAATATCTACCGCAATGAATGGGCTCTCAATTGCAAATTCGGTGCGCGCTTCCGCCAAAACTGAACCGACGATGTATTGGTTGTCACTCTGGGCAACCCCGGCCGAAAAATTCATTGCAAATTTTTCTTCAGTAAGGCCAGTGATGGTGCCGTTAATTTTAATTTTGACTGATTGTTCTGGAAGGAGCTCGTCTATTTTCCAAGTGTTCTGGTTGTAGATAGGTTTTGGATCGGACTGCTTAAAGGAAAAGCCATTTGGATACGCAGCGGTTACCAAAACATCTTTGAGTGGCTTTGAGGAGTTTGATTTTGCAGTAAGGATAATCTCAACTGGTTGACCGGCAGCAACCTTCCCAATTGAAGAAACCTGTAGGGTCAGTGGTGACGAGGTGATACGAAAACGAAGTGGTTCAGCGACTTTATAGAAAGTGCCATCGGAATTTGCAATCTTGTACTCAAAGGTAGCTTCGATTTGCTTCTCTTCATTTTCTTTACCATACACCCCCACTTGAATTGGCAGGTTTTTAACCTCTCCCGCCCCAAGCACCCCAACTTCAATTCGTTCTTCGTAGATATTTTTGATTGGTTCAGAAATTGAGCGCGTTCCTGAAGGATATTTTAATACCAACACCGCCGACTCAATGCCGACGTCATTTTGGTTGGTAATACCAACCTGAAATGAATAAGTCTCACTTCCCCCCACTGTTGCACCGCCAGCAAGATTAAAACTAATGTTGTCGCCAGAAATACGATTCCCACCAAAAAATATAAAGGCAGCTGAAAGCGCAGCGACCAAGACAAAAATCAAGATACTGCCAAGTAAAACGAACTTTCGATAGCCTCGATTTCTAATTTTCTCAACAACAATATCTTCAGCATCTCTGGGGGTCCATTCACGAGCAACCTCAACTGTTTCGTTGGAGAGCTCGTGACGTACGATATCCGAAGCTTCTGGCCCACGCGCATACAGTCGCTTTCGCAACTCATCAATTTCTTCTTGATCCCTTATGCCAGACATATAGCCTAAGTATATCAGACCATCTTTTTAGAGATGACTGAAAGAAACAGCTTTTTCGATGATAGGCTTCAATTTGAGAATGTCGCTATCAGAAGTAACGATACTCGCCAATGCTTCAACTTCACTCATCACCGCTTCAGGAAGCACCTTTACGTCGACATACCCGAGCTCAAAAAGAATGCGTGTTTGAATGATTTTTTCAAGGAAATCGCGGTGCGTGGTGAAAGAAGAGAGTAATTGAAGTGCACCCACGACATAATCAAAGAGTACTGGCGCTGCTTCCTGCCCACCATAAAAGCGTCTAATAAATTTGGTGATAGAAACCACACTTCCGCGCGCTTCTTTATCACCGGCAGAGAGAAAAAAGTTCTTCTCAGACTGGATACTTCCGACTTTCCAACTACTCTTACCCTTCACTAATGACACCCTGACAAATGAGAAGTCTTGGAGCGCCATCCGCTGGCGAGAACGCTCTTCGCGCACACTACGCGCTTCGGCGTACAACATGCCCGCTTCCCTGGTGAAAAGCAGATACGACCTATCAGCGGTATTTTTGTTGAACGTACCGCACACAATCGCCTCGGTAGTATACGTCTGATAGGACATTAGATTTTTTTAATGCTAAAGATGAACTGCAACATATCAGTTACAACGACTTCTCCATCAATATCGGCAAACACAAGTTCGTTTGCTCCGACTGTCTTTATAAGCAGATCTCGACTCGCTTCAATTACAGACTGCCCTTCTGGTGAGGTTGCAATCGTGAGGATAATATCATCTTGAGGAAGCAATGCTTCTGTTTTTCGTTTTCCTTGCACAGCTCGCATGAGCTCGCGAACTGCACCCTCCGCTATAAGTTCTGGAGTGAGCGTAGTATCAAGAGTTACCCGTACCTCGGAAGTAACATCAGTCACTATTTCTTTTACGTTTATTTCATCCGCGATAATATCTGCATACTTTGATTCCATTTCAATATTAAGCACAAGCTTCGCGAGTGGTTGTCGAACTTTTATATTTGCCTTCGTACGCGCTTCAAGTGCGGCGGTTACAAATTCTCGCACCAAACTCATTTCACCTATCACAACTGGGTCATGTGGCTTTACTTCTGGCCATTTAGCGAGGTGGACACTTTCGGCATCGTCGTCTTCCTTTACTGCTTGCCAGAGAAATTCTGCATAGAACGGCATTACTGGTGCCATCACAAGCGAGAGTGTACGGAGTGTATAGCGGAGTGTTGCCAACGCAAGTGCTTTATCAGCTTCATTATCTCCCTTCAATCGTTCACGGCTACGACGCAGGTACCATACTGACAAATCATCAATAAAGTCTGTGATCGGCCGGACGGCTTTGTCGAGCTCATAGCTCTTGTATCCAGCAGTTGATTCATTCACAAGTTGTTGAAGTCGCGCAAGTACCCAGCGGTCAAGAACATTCCCTGAGTCAGCACTTCCCTTCACATCACCCGAAAACATCTCATACATTGCAAGGACGTTGTGTAGACGACCAACATTCTTTCGCTGGATTTCTAACACTTCCTTTTCAGAGAAGTTGAGGTCTTCGCCCTTAATCACTGGTGACGAAAGTAGGTAGAAACGCATCGCATCCACACCAATACGATTGGCGAGCTCCATTGGATCTGGATAATTCTGGAGTGACTTACTCATCTTCTTGCCATCTTCAGCGAGTACAAGGCCATTTACAATCACGTTTTCATACGGGCTTTTTCCAAAAAGTGCCGTACCAAGCACAATAAGTGAGTAGAACCAGCCACGAGTTTGGTCGAGTCCTTCGGCGATAAAGTTGGCAGGAAAACATGTTTTCAAAAATGCCTCGGGGTCTTCTCCCATAAAATGGTGCTGTGCATACGGCATCGAACCACTCTCAAACCAACAGTCAAAGACATCGGGAATGCGTTCAAGTTTTATATCATTTTCATAGAGTGCAATATCATCAATATACGGACGATGGAAATCGAGTTCGAAATGATCATTATGTGGAAGTGGAATGAAATCGAGCTCTCGCACCTCTGCGTTATTAAATCGCTTTCCCTCTACATCATGATCAAAGTCTGTTTCAGCAAGAATACTTCCATGCGCAACAGCCGCCAACATACGAAGTGGCGCATTATGAGACACAATGAGAATATTTTCCTGCTGATACTTCTCTTCAAGTTCGTAAAGTACTGCTCCAGCTCGGTCACGTACCGTCGACCAGCTCTCTCCACCTTCTGGTATATATGAAGCCCAGCCTATTTCTGATGCTACACGCGCTTGGTAGTCAACATTACTCTGACCCTCATGAGTACCGAGATTAATTTCACCAAGGCGCTCATCGAAGACAAGTGCGTTATCGGGAAGATCAAGCGCGCGAGCTAAAAACTCAGCTGTTTCTTTCGTACGAGCAAATGGTGAGGCAATGATTTTTGTAATTCCTTTTTCTTTAAGTCCCCTCACGGTTTCCTGTATCTGTTGTCGACCTTTTTCAGTCAGTGAATTTGGTACACCGAGTTTTGTTTGTACGAGTCCTTTGGCGTTACTTTCACTTTCACCATGACGCATAAGCGTATAGGTATTACCACTTTTGGGTACAAACGCTTGTAGCTCTTTGAGTGAACCAAAAATCTTCACCTCCTTGGTTTCTGGATTACGCCATATCGGCAGTGGCGCGCCCCAGTAGCGTTGGCGGGAGATAGCCCAATCGCGCGCACCTTCAAGCCATTTTCCAAAGCGGTTTGTTCCGACATGCTCTGGTACCCACTTCACAGAATTATTTGCAGTGATGAGCTCTTCTTTCATTTCAGGCACTTTCACAAACCATGATGTGGTCGCGTAATTGAGAAGCGGTGTGTCACAACGCCAACAGTGTGGGTAGCTGTGTGAGATGGTTTCCTTTTTAAATATTTTTCCAACTTGCTGAAGTGCACGCAAAATTTCGATATCAGTATCTTTATGGTCTACTTCGGCTTTGTCATCATCCTTTGGCTTTACCAAGCGACCGGCAAAATCCGTCACAAAGTCTTTAAAGCGACCAACCTCGTCGACATGATGCACGATTGGTACTCCCTCGCGCTGGGCAAGTTGCATGTCGTCGTCACCATAGGCTGGTGCGATATGCACGGCACCAGTCCCCTCTTCACCAAGCTCGACGTAGTCGGCATGGTAGATAGTCCACGCCTTATCTGCTCCCTCAACATTTTGTTTCTGAATGTAGTCAAATGGCGGCAAAAATTTTCTTCCGACCAAATCACTTCCCTTCATCTCTTGTACGACTTCGCACGACTGGTCTCCAAGCTGTGCGAGGCGACCCTTTGCGAGTACAAAGAATTCATCCTCAACCTTTACCTTCACATACTCAATATCATTGTGCACTGCTGCTGCCATGTTGCCAGGGAGTGTCCATGGTGTCGTCGTCCAGACAAGCAAACTTGTGTTGGTCACGTTACCTACATCATCCAATAGCGGTAACTTCACGGTCACCGCGATATCTTTGATGTCTTTGTACCCTTGATTAACCTCGAAGTTTGAAAGTGTCGTCCCACAACGCGGACAAAGATGCATACTTTTGAAACCTTCGTACACAAGACCTTTATCAGCAAGCGACTTGAATACCCACCATACACTCTCAGTGTATGTACTATCCATTGTCTTGTAGTCACTCTCCATATCAACAAAGCGACCCATGCGCGGAATAATTTCGCGCCAATCGTCAGCGTAACGCATCACAGCTCCACGTGCCTTTTCATTAAAATTCTTCACGCCATACTCTTCGATGTCACGCTTGGTTGCGAGACCGAGTTCTTTCTCAATAAGGTTCTCAAGTGGAAGTCCATGACAATCCCATCCCCATTTTCGATTTACCCGGTACCCGTTCATCGTCCAAAAACGCGGAATCGCATCCTTGATAGTTCCAGCCAAAATATGTCCGTAGTGCGGAAGTCCCGTAGCAAACGGTGGCCCGTCATAAAAAACAAAATCTCCCACAGGCGCGTCGCCAGCTGGAGTTTCTACACTCTTCTTAAAAATATCGTGCTCACGCCAAAACTCGAGCACCGCTTCTTCCCGAAATGCCACGTCACTTTTTTGTAGGTCATGCACCACTTCAACTGAGTCATTTTCACGACCATGTACTTTGTTCATATAGAAATAAATTAATGTATATCAGACATTTACGCCCCTTAAGCGTAGCTTTTGGAAGTGCTCTTGGGGCGAAAGTGACATATCAGGCCACTTCGGTCAGTGTATCATTTATTATTTATTTGAAAACCTATAGATTTGTGTCGTACTGAAAATACTGTGCTTAACCCCCCTTGTCAGTAAAAATAATAGGAGTATTATCGGCGACGGTAAAACTTCAGTACGGGAGCCCAGAATGCCCAACCGAAAGAATGTTCTTCTGATCTATTGCTCCGACGGGCGGAGCAGAAAACCCGATGCAATTCGGGGCAATATCAACAACGCCATCCGTATGCCTGGCGGCCTACTCTTCCCAGACCTTTGTGCGAAGTCCCTTATTAAGGGAGACGAGCAAACTTTTGAGATGAGTACACCCATTGATAGGGAAATTCATGAACGGATTAATCGCCTCTTAAAGACGATTACGCCGGAAAATGGACTTATCATCGGCGAACTTGTAATCCTCATCGCCACTAAAGCGATGTTCGAAATCAAGAATCCAGTCAAGATGATTTTGATGCCACACACCCATTGTGGTGCAGCGCAATCGTTACATTTTTGCGAAGTGACGATTCAACAGAAATACGCCTACTGGAAAGGAATCTTCCATCGATCCTTTCCTGGTATTCCGATTGAAATCAAGCTCGATCGCCATTGCGAAACTGGTGAAAATCACGGTGGTCATGAGGATTTGCTGCTTGAGGCAGCTTAAGGGGCGGGAGGT
>JAGOON010000056.1 GCA_017992505.1 Minisyncoccota bacterium
CCTGCGCGCTCTTTGCACGCTTCACTACTTTTTCGTTACTCCCAATCATATCCAGGTCATACGAAGAAAGTTGGTCGCGAATACCCAATCCACTCCATGAATGAATCGTCATCCCACCGATATGTGTTGCTGCAATTCCTGTCGAAGCTGTCACGGCCACCTTCAGTCCCGCTGCTTCAAGCCATGCGATGTACTGATTAATCACGTACGTCTTCCCTGCTCCTGGCTCTCCCGTTAAAAATACATTGGCTCCCGTTTTCAAAATCTGAAGTGCCCGCTCTTGTGTCATGGCACTAGAATACCACGAATCCCTGATGCTCTTGGCGAATTTGAAAAGCAGGCTTAATCATGCTAGTTTTCGCACAGGTCAGTCAACAATATGGAGGTTTTGCAATGAAGATTCCCCCACTTACCTATTTCGGCACGTGCTGTCACTGCAAGAAAACGCTTGCGTTAAAGCCGAGTAAACGCTTTAAAACAATCGGAGCATTGCCGTATCATCGCCACAAAGGTGTCCGGTGCAAAAACACCGGCTACTCAGCCAACAACATCCACCCTGTCATTCAGACAGATGCAGAGATGGACGCGGTTGCGACATTTATCTCGACCGACAATGGTCGATGCTTCGTCCACGCTTCTCACACCATGGCGTGTGGTGACGGATGGGACTGTGTGAAGGTTCGTACCAACCTTGCTCGTGCATTCGCCAACTACCACCTCAAACAAACAAAATTAAAACAAGCCGCCTAAACTAAAAGCCGTCACTTTTATTTAGACGGCTTTTTCTTTTGCATGTGGAAATAATTTTGAAAAATAAAACATAGTTACGTGTATACTTATATACATATGAGTACTCGTTCCTCTGCTCCCGTTATTAATAAAACCTTGAAGGCAAAACCTGCCCGAAAGGCTCCTCGTAAAATTGCCCTCAAAAGCTCTGCCAAGGCACCTTTGGCGATGGCAGCGCGGAAAATCCAAACGACCAACACTGGCATCAAGCGCAATCCACTCGGTCACCTTCTCATGGAGAAGATGCTTCGTGAAGCGGGCTTTCATGGTGAAGTCTCAAGCAAGAAGGAACTCCTCGACACATACAGTACTGACGAAAGTATTTTCTCTATTCGTCCCCAAGTTGTCATCACCCCAAGTCACCGCGCAGACGTAGAAGTGCTGGTTAAAGTAATTGGAAAAGAAACCAAGCGCTTTTCTTCCCTTTCCCTTACTCCCCGCGCAGCTGGTACTGGTCTTGGCGGTGGCTCTCTTACCGATTCCATCGTCGTCAACATGCTCAACCTCGACAAGATGGGTGAGGTAAAGGTAAAGAAAGATAAGATCACTTTCACCTGCGAGCCAGGCCTCATGTGGCGTGACATGGAAAAGGCACTCAAGAAGCACGATGCCTACCTCCCCCCATACACTTCATCAAAAGACATCTGTACCGTCGGTGGTTCAGTTGCCAATAACGCTGCTGGCCCTGACTCCCTTCGTTACGGCCACTGTGCTGACTGGGTTGAATCACTTGATGTTGTTCTCAAGGACGGCAAGACATACACGGTGAAGCCACTCTCACTCAAAGAATTTCAATCACTCATCAAACAAAAGCATGAGTATGCTCGTATTGCACAAGAAGTGTACGAGCTGATTGTAAAAGACGAAAAAGAAATCCTTCGCAATAAGCCAAAAACAAAAAAGAATTCTTCTGGCTACGCTCTCTGGAGTGTGATGCCCGAAGGTGTCGCTGCATTTAAAAAAGGCAATGGGGTCTTTGACCTAACTCGCCTCATCTCAGGAAGTCAGGGTACCATCGGTATCATCGTAAGCATGACCCTGCGTGCGCTCCCCATCCAGAAAAACACCACCATGATTGCGGTGCCAATCTTTGACCTCGCTGAAGCAGCAGACTGTATGGTAAAGGCGCTCAAGTACAATCCTATCAATATCGAAATCTTCGATGCGCTCACCTTCGACATGGCGCTTTCAAACCCAGACTACTTCAAGCAACGCCTTTCTGGTCTCACCTACTACCGCGTCATGCTCGCGATGTATACGACCTACCACGTCCGCTTCGCCCGTAAGATTCCCGAATTCACCGCTATCGTTACCCTCGACGAAGAAACTACAAAGAAAACCCCCGCCACAACCATCGCCAAACACATTGGTAGTCGCAATGTAAAAGCGCGAGTCGTTGGTAGTCCAATTGAAGAAGAAATGTATCTACAAATTAGGCGAGCGAGCTTCACCCTTTCAAAGCTGGTAGACCCAACCAAGCGACCAGCTCCGTTCCTTGAAGACATGACCGTCCCCCCAGAGAACCTTTCAAAGTTCTTCATGCAACTCAAGAAGCTATTTAAAGAGTTCAATGTCACTTCAGCGGTGCACGGTCACGGTGGCAACGGTCACTTCCACTTCTATCCGCTTCTTGATTTCACCAATAAGACCACTGCGGTGCTCGTTGAAAAAATGGCCCAAGCTTTCTACGAAACCGCAATAAAGTTCAAGGGTAACATCTGTGGTGAGCACAATGACGGTATCATCCGTACACCATACCTGCATCTCATGTACACCAAGAAGATGCTCGAAATCTTCAAGACTTGCGAACATATCTTTGACCCCGAGGACATTTTCAATCCTGGCAAAAAGGTAAACCCGCGCTTCGACATCAGACACAACATCCGTCACACAAATTAACAAAAAAGGTCGCGACATAGTCGCGACCTTTTTTAAACTTATGCACCAAGTTCCCCTTTGGGTACGCAACAGATGATAAAATGAGAGTGGATAGTATAAGTAGGAATTCTTACCATTTAAGACGCTCTGCATTATGCAAAACAAACTTATCGCCGAAGGCTTAGGGACATTCGCCCTCGCGCTGGCGGTACTTACTTCACTTCAGATGCAACCATCACCTATTGCCACACCCGTGGTTGCTGGACTGGTACTCGCACTCTTTGTGTACACCATCGGGAGTAAATCTGGAAGTCATATCAACCCCGCTGTAACCATTGGTCTCTGGTCAATCAATAAGATCAAGACCAACGATGCAGTCTCATATATTATTGTGCAGGTGCTCGGAGGACTCATCGCCTACGGACTTGTTTCGACCATGAGCGGAGAAGGTGTCATGTCACTTGGAATGATGCCAGAATCAACCAGCATCTTCCTTGCCGAAGCAATTGGTTCCCTTTTCTTTGGTTTTGGTATCGCCGCTGTTGTGTACGGAAAAGTACGAGATGATGTTAATGGTCTTGTGAT
>JAGOON010000020.1 GCA_017992505.1 Minisyncoccota bacterium
GAGCTTACGTTCATTAACTACAAGATGAGCTTCCGTAAGCCGATACTGACACTTCACTCTTCTTGGAAGATACCCTCGCGCGGACAATAGTCCGCGCGATTTTTCTAATACTAAGAAACAGAAAACGCCTTTCCGCCAGTTAAGCACCAAAAGGCAGGTAGTATAATAGGGATTATTTGGCTAACTTTTGGGTTTATGGAATCGGCACCGAAATTTGAAGGAGGGAAAAACTATAATCTCGAATCAGTAACAGAAGATGTATTGGAGCAAGCGCTCGATGCGATTGAGGTAAAACTTGATAAGAATATTGAAGATGCAACTCCTGAAGAGCGAATTGCCGTTACGTCCGAATTACTCGCTGCTATTGAAACTCGTGGTGACGACGTTGACCATCGTGTTGCTGAAGTCTATGCACGCATGCGACGTCTCGCTGAACTCGAGCTCTCTTTCCAAACTGAACACGAAAAATTGAGTCACGTACTACACTAGCGGCACCAGTCTTTTGTTAAAAATGAGAATACGCCATGGTCTTACCATGGCGTATTTGGTATATACTATTTACATATGAGTAATCGAATTCTATATATCATTATTGGTTTTGCACTGCTGTTTGGTGTTATTGCTTCAGTGGTAAATCGACTTACACCGATTGTTGAGGCACCAGTTCAGGAAATATCAATGGCGACTACGACAGAGGAGATCGCTTGCACACTTGATGCAATGCAGTGCCCAGATGGCTCGTATGTGGGACGGAGTGGACCAAACTGCGAGTTTGTCTGTCCCAAGGTGACCGAGATTCCCACTGATCTCCAGGCGCATATTGATAGCAAAGCTGATTTAATTAAAGTTGAAAGCCCACTTCCAATGAGTGTTGTGGAGAGTCCACTTCAGTTTCGGGGTGAGGCAAGGGGGAATTGGTTTTTTGAAGCGAGTGCACCAGTGGAACTCGTTAATTGGGACGGTTTAATTATTGCCGAAGGATTTATAACTGCGCAGGGTGAGTGGATGACTACTGATTTTGTACCGTTTACTGGTGAACTTACTTTTACCTCTCCATACAAGGGGGGTGACCCTGACTTTATGAAGCAAGGAGCACTTATCTTCAAGAAAGATAATCCTTCGGGACTCTTTGAGTATGATGACGCACTTGAATTTACCGTCTGGTTTTCAAAATAGTGAAACAAATGCACGACATCTAGAGAATGCCATACATTTTCTTATCGACAAAAATAGTGTAAGGTTACCGCACTATGTCACGAGCCGAAGGAATCATTGTCTTTAAAGACGTTACGTATGAGTACAATGTCACTCGTCCGATTTTAAAAGAAGCTAATTTTGTAGTGCGCCGTGGAGCAAAACTTACCCTCATGGGTCAAAATGGCGCTGGCAAATCAACCATCTTTTCCCTCATCAGTGGGCAACTGCGACCAGAGGATGGAATGATTAATATTGAGCCACGCACGACTATCGCTGTCTCTCGTCAGATTATTCCTCGTGACGAGTTGAGTCTCACTGTTCGAGAATTCTTCGAAAAGTGTTTTTCTGAAAAAGTGTACAATATCGACCCCCGCATCGATGAGGTACTCGAAGTGGTAAACCTCACCCCAAGCGAAAAGCAAAAAGATTCCTTCAAGGAACGTGTGGTTGGAAGTTTTTCAGGTGGACAGCAAGCCCGTCTTCTCCTTGCGTCGGCACTTATCCAAGAACCAGATGTACTTCTTCTTGATGAACCTACCAACAATCTTGATACTGCTGGTATCGATCATCTCACTGAGTTCCTTCGTGAATACCGAAAAACGGTTCTGGTTATTTCTCACGATGCGGAATTCTTAAACTCATTTACTCAGGGTGTCTTGTACCTCAATACCCAAAACCGCCAAGTGGAACAGTACAACGGTAACTATCACGCAGTGGTAAAAGAGATTGCAGCACAGGTGGAAAAGGAAAAGCGTCAGAACGCACAAATGGCCAAAGAGATTCAAGCTAACAAAGACAAAGTAAACTACTTTGCAGATAAGGGGGGAAAGATGCGTCTCGTGGCTAAGCGTCTTCGTGAAGAGATTGAAGAGTACGAAGAAAACAAAGTCGATGTGCGTCGTGAAGACAAAGCCATTCGTCCGTTTGCAATTGAGCCACATGAAGACATTCCGCTTGAGGTGGTAAAAATCACGTCACTTACTGTTGTGCGAAACCATGAACCAAAGGAGGTTGAATGTGAAGTGACGCTAAAGCGAGGACAGCATCTGCAGATTGTTGGACCAAATGGTATTGGGAAGACAACACTGCTTGAAAAGCTCGCAACTGGTCATGCTAAGGGTGAGCATGTTTCTCAAAATGTGAAGATTGGCTATTACCGCCAAGACTTTTCAAATCTTGAGTTTGATAAATCCGTCTTTGAAACGCTCATGGACTCAATGCAAGAAAAGCTTGAAGAAAAAATGCGTTCAATAGCAGCGGGCTTTCTCCTCTTTGGAGATGTGATGAAGGTAAAGGTGGGGCACCTCTCAGAAGGACAGAAAGGACTTGTGGCATTTGCAAAGCTCACTATGGAACAGCCAGGACTCTTGATTCTTGATGAGCCTACCAATCACATCAATTTTCGTCACATTCCTATCATTGCAAAAGCACTTGATGAATATAAAGGGGCGATGATTCTTGTTTCTCACGTACCAGACTTTGTGGAACAGATCCGCATTGATGAGACGTTAGACTTGAATAAGTTAAAAACCAAGAAATAACATAAAGGCGCCAAATAGAACTGGCGCCTTTATATTTTATACTGTCACTATGGCTCACTTTGTATACATGCTCAAATGCGCAGATGGAACGCTCTATACGGGCTACGCAACCGACGTGGCTAAGCGTCTTCGTGAGCATAATGGTGAATTGAAAGGTGGTGCGACCGCTCGTTACACGCGTGGTCGAAGGCCAGTTTCACTTATTTATACTGAATCGTTCGAGACCCGTGGGGAAGCACTCAGTCGCGAGTACTCTATCAAACAACTCACAAAAGAAGCAAAGCTCGCGTTAGTTAGAGGTACGTGATTCAATTTTTTCAACAACAATTTGTTCGATAAATTGACCGAGGAAGGGAATGTTTTCAATTCCAAGACCACGTACTACCATCGCGACAACACTCCCAAGTAGTGCGAGCAAAATTGTGGCACCAATTACTGTACCAAGTCCATAGAGTGCCCCTCGAACAAAGATGTGACTAAATGAATTTTGCTTCTCTACCTCATCTTCGAGCTCACTAAGCACTGTGATGAGACGCTGTTGCTGTGTTTCACCTTTGTCGTAACCGGTTTCAAGAATTTTTCCTGTCTCTGATTTCATAGGTTCTATTGTAGCAGATGTGTTTAAGAGTCTCATGCACTTGCGTAAATAGTACTAACGTTACATCATAGTGGTATGCCACATACTCAAAAACTTATCATCGTTTCATTGGCGCTTATCGCGGGGGTGGGGCTTGGCGCTCTCATTTCTAAAGCAATTTCTATCGATACGGTTCCCTCGTATGATGAGATGATACCAATTATTTCACACACACCTGACACGGGCGGTTTCAAAGATGCTCTGATGCCACTTTTGCAGGTTCGCTTTGGTACTTCATCAACAAGTTTTGAACCACGGGAACTGCTTTATGTGTATCCAGGCATCAAACCTGAAGATTTTAATAGTGTCGAAGCAATAATTGGAAATTATGAATTTAAAGATGGCTTCCTTTGGTATTTGGGCGATGGGGTAGAAGACGAACCAGGTAACAGTATTAGCGACACAGGATTCGTAACTCTACATAAGAATATTCAATCTCGCCTAAAAGATTCCTCACATGTTGTTCCTAGTGAGCTGGTAAAGATTTTGGAAAAAACACCAGCACCCTCAACTGAAGAACCAATAGCAGTAATTGAAAATCCAGATACTCCAGTCGAAAATCCTGAGGAACCAACAATGTGTACGATGGATGCCAAGATGTGTCCTGATGGAAGTTTTGTCGGGCGAACCGCACCAGGCTGTGCCTTTGCGGAGTGTCCAAGTGAGACACCACCTTCTGGTGAGGAAATTGTTTGTACACCAACACAGAGGGAAGCAGAGGCGTGTATTGAAATCTACGCACCGGTCTGTGCTTCGTACCAGGTACAGTGCATCACAACACCATGTAATCCCGTGCCAAAAAGCTATCCAAATAGTTGTTTTGCTTGCGCAGACAACAACGTCATTTCTTATAGTGAAGGAAGCTGTGCTTCTGAACCACTTACGGTTGAGTAAGAATACTCAAATCACTTAAATTGACAGTACCATCTTTGTTTAAATCTGAACGGAGATTTTTTGATACTAAATCGGTCATGAAAATACTGATATCAGCCATACTCTGTTTTCCGTCGTCGTTTAGATCTCTGTCGAGTGGCTCTGGAATGACGGTTACCGTCGGTCCTTCAAGTGTGGACTTGTAGACTGTTTCCCTGGTAAGCGCCGCTTCTTCAACCGCAAAGATGCTGTCAATTGGAGTCGAAAGTGTCACTTCGGTACCAAGTCCATCGTGTTGCAGTACTCGCATTTCTTGCATCTTTATGGACGCTTCACCAGGATTCTTGGCCGTGAAGGTAATGGTAATAAGTGTTCCCTCGCCAATAAATCCGCCGTGGGCGGTAGTGCCACCAGTAAAATTGACAGTACCCTCACCGTTGCTGTACCAGGGCTCTTCTGCCCAGAGGTCGGCAACCGACGTGTTGTAGTCGATAGAGGTAATGGTTAGTTTTTCAGGGTCAAACACTAAGAGTCCATGAAAGACATTGACGGGTACTGAACTGTGAATGGTGAGTGTGGTGACAAACGTCTCACCCACAACACGTGTACCGCTTGTTGGTTGTAATAGTACTGTTACGGGGGCGCTAATTATGGTGGTACCAAAGAGGAGTCCACTAATTCCAATAATCCCAGCGATAATGCTAGCTAAAAGTAACTGAGCTGCGGGGATATTAAACATATATACAGTATATGTCGCAAAAAATTCTTTGCCACAAAGTTTTGCACCAAGCCAATAAATAAGCCATCATATAAGCATGAAATCAAAAATCTACACTATGACCGAAAAGGTATGGCTGTATCCAGGCGAGTCGGCCAATTGGCATTTTGTAACACTTACCAAAAAAATTGGGCAAGAAATAAAACTAACGTTTGGTAAAAACGCACGTGGGTTTGGGTCCCTTCCGGTCGATGTCACTATTGGGGCAACAACTTGGAAGACATCTATTTTCCCTGATAAATATTCGGGTAGTTATATTTTGCCTCTTAAGGCAAAGGTGAGAAAGCTGGAAGATATTGAGGCTGGCGAGCTGGTAACTTTTTCAATCGTTTTGTTATAATGTTTGTCTAATTAAATAAATACGTATGGCAAAAGGAATGGATAGAAAAAAAGAAGTAAAGAAACCGAAGAAAGATAAAGTGGTGAAAAAATAAAAGAGTGGCGCTGAAGGCGCCACCCTTTTCTGTTCCTATAGACTTGCACCGTCTACGTCCTTTACGGGAAGTCCGTACGAATTAAAGTTCTCAAGACAGTTGAGATTGATTGCGTACATGTGATTTCCTTGACCGTCTCCACCGTAGGCAAATGATTGTACTCCACAGGTTTTGCAAAACGTATGGTCGATATGGTGCTTGTTGAAATGGTAGGTAGTCTGTGCGTCTTCGCCTGAGGTAAGTTTAAACGTATCAACAGGAACAAACGCCAATAACATCCCTTTCCGTTTGCAGTGACTGCAGTTACAACGTATAGCTTCTGTAAAATCCGCCGTTACTTCGTACCTCACTGCACCGCAGTGGCAACTCCCTTTGTATGTGACCATATTTATAATTATATCAAAAAACGGCCCCGATGTAATCGAGGCCGTTTGTTTAGGCAAGAAGTTCTTGCTTCTTTTCATATTCAGGTAATATAAAAGTGCAAAAGATCAAAGTAAGTATGCCAAAAATAAACATACCAAGAACGTAACCACTATTGACCGTAAACCAGTACTTCATATCAGGAACCGCCTGCAATGTTTCTCGATCAAATCTCCAGGTTGAGAGATCTTCAACTTGTGGTAGCGGTACGCCAACTATGGCTGTTACGTACTGTGGTTCTGTATTGGTTCGCCAGGTACATTCCAGCCTTAGCTCTGGCTGACCATTGTATATCTGGTCGCACCAGGCTGTTCTGGGAATATCTTTGAACTCAAGGTTGTGTATGATGATACGTGCAGAACCTCCGCCACGGGAAGCACCGTTGATTCTTCCGAGGTCAATAGTCTCAGAACGATTTTGCTCTCCAAGTGCAAGTGGTACAGGCGCTGGGGAGCGAGGTGTATGAATTTGCTCGTACATGTAGTAGGTTGCATAACCACAAATAAGAGCTAGTGCAACCAAGATAAATTTACCAAACACTTGTACCTCCTGTCTGTAACAAACCCCTCGAACAATACGCCAACCATAGTGTTTGTCAATTTATATGTTTGTGAAATTTTTAGTTAGAATAAAGGTATTATATATATGGCACACACAAACCACATCCTTGAACGCATAAAGCAAACATACGCTCATCAACCAACCTTTCTCCAAGCGGTTGAAGAGCTCCTTACCAGCATCCAACCGTATCTCGACGCTATTAATGCTGACGAAGACGACTATCGACTCATCGAACGGCTTTTGATTCCAGAGCGAGTCATTTCGTTTCGGGTTGATTGGGTAGATGATGCAGGAACTATTCAGAGCAACACGGGGTATCGTGTGCAATACAACTCAGCGCTTGGTCCATACAAGGGTGGACTCCGTTTTGATCCCTCGGTCAACGAGGATGTGCTCAAGTTTCTTGGATTTGAGCAAATCTTTAAAAACGCACTCACTGGCCTACGCCTTGGAGGTGGTAAGGGTGGAAGTGATTTTAATCCTAAAGGAAAGAGCGAAAATGAAATTCGCTCTTTCTCACGCGCCTTTATGCTTGAGCTCCACCGACATATTGGTATAGAGCGTGATGTGCCTGCGGGTGACATTGGTGTTGGGGCTCGAGAGATTGGTTACTTGTATGGTATGTACAAACAAATCACCAATAGTAGTGAAGGTGCACTCACAGGAAAAGACCCGCTTTTTGGAGGTTCTCTTGGTCGTACTGAAGCGACTGGTCATGGAGTGGTATATTTCACTGAAGCAATGGCCACTCACCATGGACTGCAGTTGGCAGGAATGAAGGCAGTGGTATCTGGTTCTGGGAATGTTGCCGAGCATACAGCTCGCAAATTAATTGAATGTGGAGTAACTGTGCTCACACTTTCCGATCGTAGTGGATATATCTATAAGCAATCGGGGCTCACGCTTGAAAATATTGATGTCGTTATGGAAATTAAAAAGCGTGGTATGGGTCTCAATGAACTTGTGCTCGATGGGGCTGAATACCACCTAGGCAAGCCATGGCAAATAATTTCCGCAGATATTTATATTCCTGGCGCAACCCAAAATGAAGTCGATGAGGATGATGCTCGTGTGATGATACAGTACGCGAAGTTGGTGGTTGAGGCTGCAAACATGCCGCTTACCGATAGGGCAGTAAAGGTAATGAAAACCGCGGGTGTGCCATTTGCTCCAGGAAAGGCTGCGAATGCAGGAGGAGTTGCTGTTTCAGGATTTGAGATGGCTCAGCATGCGAGCCACTTTGCTTGGACCCGAGAAGTGGTAGATACAGAACTCAAGAAAATCATGAGTAATATCCATGCACTTGCAGTGGAAAATGGGACGACCGATGGCAAGGTGGACTATGTACGAGGAGCTAATATGGCTGGATTTAAAAGAGTATTTGAAGCGATGAAGAAGTTGGGGTGGTAATAGTATGGTCGTCCCATGGCAAGGTGTTGATTCTTGTCTGTATTCTCCCCACATATAACGATATAATCTGCGGTAACTATGGAACCGTTTCGAGTAGTAAGGGACGATATGGAGCTCGGATGCTTCATTGATGAGAAAGGCATTATTCAAATGCGTCTTCGGGGTAATTTTAGTAGCGACCACTTGGTTGAGTTTAATGGTTGGTGTAATGCGACAACCGAAGCCATGAAGACCGTCTACGCCAAGGACCCTAAACGTGTATACAGTATCATTGATGTGACAGGAGGGTGGGGTTTTGATCAAAAAGTACTGACGTTGCTTATCAAAGCTGCTCGAGAAAATAGGCCCTACGCTACCAAGACGGCAGTTTTTGGGGCGAGCATGATTATGCGTAGCTTTATGGTGATTGCTCGTCTCAAAACAGGCCGAGGCAATATTAAATCTTTCAAAAGCCGAGCAGATGCAGAGTGTTGGCTCTTTACTGATGGTGAATGTAATGTGATTGAATAGCATCAACGGTTGTTAAAATGCAATATAAAAGGCTGGTAGGTCTACAGAGATTTTCTGTAGACCTACCAGCCTTTTGTGTTTCAACTCAATTCACCATTGAGCCAACCACCTGCAAATGGTGGTTTCCGTTCGGTGAGTAGCTTGAGTGTCATGCCGAAGTCAAATGGTTTGGTTCGGGCGAACGCATCAGCGAATGTTTCAAAAGTGAAACGCTTTTCCTGTATACAGGTAAGTATTTGCGAATACCAGCACTCGACGTTACCTGGAATGTTGGCCGTCCAGATTCCTCTTTGTATCAATTCTTTACGAAGACGAGGTATGTCCCACTCGACTTCTGGTTCTGTGACGCATGCGCTAGAGGTGTCGCTATCAATTTCTTGTGATGCAATGTACATACTCGTCCCCCTATGGGCAGTCTTCAACTCGCGGAATTGCGAGCCGAAGTGATACAAGAGTGATTCTGGTGTCGCTTCGGATAACAAAAACCGCGAGTTTCGTGAGAAACTCGCGGTTTTCGTGTGAACGTTAGATGGTTACACAAACAGCACGAGCTTCTCGCTTGGTAAACCACCAAAAGTAAGTTGTAAGTGTTTGTAACATTCTGTTCATTATACATAAAAAGCCGACCAAAACTAGTCTTGGTCGGCTGTGAGGTTAGCCATCTTTTGTTGGTCTCCCAAAAATATATTTTGGGGCGGAACCACCACCACGTGATAGTGCGGTGGGTAATATTCACGAGTTGCATCGATTACCTTTTTCGATTCATGGTCAGCCAAATACTGGCTAAGCCACGCCTCGCACCGTTCCCCAATGCCAAGCACGCGAATATCAACTGCCATACCAGCGGGATGAACAGAGTGGATTGATCCATTTCTGGGTCGTTCGCTGGTAAGCCTCCCTGCACCAGTTATGATCAATTGACCACAGTTGGCAGCAGCGTATTTTTCAGAAAGTGTTAAAACAAAATCCGCTGTCGTGGGTAGAACATAGGGACGTTGTGCCAAAACCTGCAGATTGGGTCCCTTGAGCTTTACAAAATAGCCATCAGTCACATACGACTGATACGAGTGCTCTGTGTGAGCAAACAAAAGTCGCTTGCCTTGTGCGAATTCATACTGCTCTTTGGAACTAGTTACTTCTCCACCAACAAGACTTACCTGACCATCAAGCCAACTGTCTTCCGACTTAATATGAATCGGAATCGGTTCAGTGATAGGAGATACACTCACCAGTGGTGGTTCTGATAATCCCACAACTTGTAAAAGAGCGGGTGGCAGGAGTAGATAAGCACCTGCCAAGATATGCAGTGCGTCCATCATACTTCTCCTTTCTAATTATTTTATACTCCAAATCTAAGGATTTTGATACACGCGCGGTACTACTTTTGTGTATAGGGAAGTGTGTCATTTTATTTCATACAATATTGCCGTTTTTGCTCTAATAACGTATAGTATCGCCGTCTGGCCAAACTGGCCTGTTTTCTATTGCGAACGTGTGAAAGCGCACTAGGGAGGTATTTAAAAGCACACATATATAAGTAACTTATTATTTTATGGCACGAGAATTCCCAATCGACCGCATGCGAAACTTCGGTATCGTAGCGCACGTTGATGCAGGTAAAACTACGACTTCAGAACGTGTACTTTTCTACACAGGTATGAGTCACAAGATCGGTGAAGTACACGATGGTGCTACGGTCACTGACTGGATGGAGCAAGAACGCGAACGCGGTATTACTATTACTGCAGCGGCTATTTCATGTAACTGGTCAAAGACCCTCGAGAAGGATCGCAAGGACAAGTCTAAGATGTACAACTTCAACATCATCGACACCCCAGGTCACATCGACTTTACTGCAGAAGTAAAGCGTTCAATGCGCGTACTCGATGGTGCCGTGGTGGTGTTCGACGGCGCAGCCGGAGTAGAACCACAAACCGAAACAAACTGGGGGTATGCTGACGAAGCACATGTGCCACGCCTTTGTTTCATCAATAAGATGGACAAGCTTGGAGCTGACTTCGACGCTTCAGTAAAGTCTATTGAAGACCGTCTCTCAAAGAAGGCTGTTCGTATCCAGATCCCAATCGGTGCTGAGGATACTATGAAGGGGACTATCGACCTCATCACAATGAAGGCGTACCGCTTTGGTGGCGAAATGGGAATGGAAGTAACTGAAGAAGAAATCCCATCTGAACTTCTTGCTGAAGCTGAAAAGTGGCGCGCAGAACTCATCGAACGTGTTGCAGAACACGACGACGTTATGATGGAAGCGTACCTCGCAGGAGAACTCCCAACCAACGAGCAAATCAAGGCAACACTCCGCAAAGCAGTGATTGCGTGTGAACTCTTCCCAATCCTTACTGGTACTGCACTTCGAAACATCGGTGTACAGCTCGTGCTCGACGCGGTGGTAGATTACCTCCCATCACCAGTCGATCTTCCACCGACACACGGTACTGACCCAGATGATGAAGACAAGAAGCTCGAACGTAAAGCTGATGACTCTGAGCCACTCTCTGCGCTTGTGTTCAAGCTCCAAGACGACAAGTTCGTTGGGCAGCTCGCGTTCTTCCGTGTGTACTCAGGTACGCTTAAGTCTGGTTCATACATCGTTAATGCCTCAACCGGAAACAAAGAACGCGTTGGTCGTATCGTACGACTCATGGCTGACAAGCGAACTGAAATCGAAGAAGTATACGCTGGAGAAATTGCCGCTGCGGTGGGTATTAAGGAAGTAAAAACCTCACATACACTCGCAGATGAAAAGAATCCAATTCTTCTTGAAACCATTACCTTCCCAGAACCAGTGGTAGCAGTACGAGTGGAACCAAAGACTAAGAACGACCAAGAAAAAATGGGTGTTGCTCTCAAGCGTCTCTCAGACGAAGACCCAACCTTCAAAGTATCAACTGATGAAGAAACTGCTGAAACTATCATCGCAGGTATGGGTGAACTTCACCTCGACATCATTGTTGATCGTATGAAGCGAGAATTCGGTGTTGAAGCTAATATCGGACAACCACAGGTAGCCTACCGTGAAACCATCCAGCGTGAAGCGGAAGCGGAATACAAGTACGTTAAGCAATCAGGAGGTCGTGGTCAGTACGGTCACGTTAAGATTCGTATCAAACCACTTGAAGCACTCGTGCTTGAAGAAGGGAAGGCACTTCCAAAGAACATCACTCGTGAAGATCACTTTGAGTTCGTAAACAATATCAAGGGAGGTGCAATTCCAGGTGAATATATCCCAGCGGTAGCGAAGGGTGCGAAGGAAGCGATGGGACGAGGGTTCGTAGCAGGATACAAGATGGAAGATATTTCTGTCGAACTTTACGACGGTTCATTCCACGATGTGGACTCTTCAGAAATCGCTTTCCGTCTCGCTGCTATCAATGCGTTTAAAGAAGCTGCTAAGAAAGCCGATGCGGTTATCCTCGAACCAGTAATGAAGGTGGAAATTCGAACCCCAGAACAATACATGGGAGACATCAACGGAAACCTTTCATCAAAACGTGGTCAGGTAGATGGTACTGAAGAACAGGGAGGAAAGACCATCATTCGTGGAAAGGTGCC
>JAGOON010000002.1 GCA_017992505.1 Minisyncoccota bacterium
CTGGTATGGCGACAACAATGGTTGTCGGTTCGGTCTCTGTTTTTCAATTCGCGTTCAATCTTCAGTCGGTACCACTTGCGGTAATCGGTATGAGCTACTCTGTTGCAGCTTTCCCAACACTCTCAACACTTCTTGCGAAGAATATGGTTAAGGAATTTAACCATCAACTTCTCACTGCACTGAGACATATTATCTTTTGGGCGGTTCCTATTACTGCACTTGTGATTGTGCTTCGTGCACAGATCGTTCGTGTACTTTTGGGAACTGGTGCCTTTGATTGGGGAGATACTCGGCTCACGGCAGCTGCACTCGCGCTTTTTGTGATTTCTCTCATAGCACAGTCTGTACTCCTTCTTCTGGTTCGTGCATTTTATGCGGGCGGTCGAACCGTGTTACCACTTGTTGTTTCAGTATCTGCTTCACTTGTCTCAATTGGTTTGGCTTTTTATTTCCGAGGACTTTATCAAGCTTCCGAATCATTTCGGATAATGCTTGAAACGACCTTCCGTCTTGAGGGAGTTGTGGGTGTCGAGATACTCGTTTTGGTTTTGGCGTTTATCGCGGGACAATTCCTCCAACTCATTATTCTCATGACACTTTCAGTACGGACTTTTTCTATTAGCTACCGACCACTCATTAGACTCTTTACCGAAGCTTTTGCAGCTGCTCTTGCTGGAGGATTTTCAGCTTATGCAGCACTCGCATTTGTGGTTGATGGTGTCAATCAGGATACTTTCATCGGAATCTCACTTCAGGGACTTGTGGCGGGAATTATGGGTATGACTGCGGTGATTCTTGTTTATCGTCTGGTGAAGGCGCCAGAACTCTTTGAAATCTATCGTTCATTCCATTCAAAAATCTTCAAAACGGATATTATCGCCCCGCAACCAGATACCTTATAAGCCACTAGTTTTTTCTTAAAACTCAGGTAAAGTAAGGCCACTCTCATGAAACATATCCGTAATTTCAGTATCATTGCCCATATCGACCACGGCAAATCAACACTTGCCGATCGTATGCTTGAGGCAACAAAGTCGGTTGAAGCACGAAAGATGAAGGCGCAAGTCCTCGACTCAATGGACTTGGAGCGTGAGCGTGGTATCACCATTAAAATGCAACCTGTACGTATGCACTACATGCATCTTGGTACTGCGTTTGAACTCAACCTCATTGACACTCCAGGACACATAGACTTTTCATACGAAGTATCGCGTGCACTTAAAGCAGTGGAAGGTGTGCTTTTGCTTGTTGATAGCACACAAGGTGTGCAAGCGCAGACACTCACTACGCTTCAAATGGCGAAAGATCAAAAACTCACCATTATTCCTGTTCTCACTAAGACTGACGTACCTCATGCCCGTATTGAAGAAGTTGGAGATGAGGTTATTAATCTTTTGGGTTGTACTCGCGCAGATATAATGTTGGTATCAGGAAAGACAGGGGATGGAGTGCCAGAGCTACTTGAGGCTATTTGTGAGCGCATTCCGCCACCAAAGGAAAGTACTGAAACAACATATCGTGGACTCATCTTCGATTTCCAGTACTCAAACCATCGCGGGATTATTGTCTTTATGCGCGTGGTTGATGGTAAGGTGAGAAAAGGTGATGTGCTCAAATTCGCTGCTAGCAAGAAAGTTTTTACCGCGCTTGAGGTTGGTGTGGTGACACCAGCAGAATTACCACAGGACGAGCTTTCGGCGGGTCAGATTGGATACATTGTGACAGGTATTAAAGAGCCAGGCGTCGCCTATGTGGGAGATACACTTGTACCAGAGCGTTCGATGGCTGAAGCGTTGCCTGATTTCCAACATGCTCGTCCAGTGGTGTGGTCTTCTATCTTCCCTGAGAATCAAGATGAATTTACTCAGCTCAGACAAGCACTTGACCGTCTTCGTCTCTCAGATTCCTCGCTCTCGTTTGAAGAAGAATCTTCTGGCGTACTTGGTCGTGGATTCCGTTGTGGTTTCCTTGGAATGCTTCATATGGAGATTATTACCGAGCGTCTCCGTCGTGAATTTGATATCGATATCATCATCACTTCGCCTTCAATTTCGTATGATGTGACTTGGCCTGATGGTCATATGGAGAGCGTATACGCCGCTAATCGTTTCCCTGAACATGGCGAAAAAGTCGAAGTGAAAGAACCATGGATTTTAGGCCAAATTATTCTTCCAGGGGACTATATGGGCAATGTACTGACCTTACTCTATGAACACGAAGCGAGCGTTATCGATACTGAACTCTTCGGTGACGGACGAACGCTTCTTGCGATTGAAATGCCGCTTCGCGAACTTATGCGTGGGTTCTTTGATAAGCTCAAAAATGCTTCAAGTGGCTATGCGTCACTTTCTTACGAAATTGCTGAAATGCGACCAGCCACTGTAACGAAACTTGAGGTGATGGTGGCAGAGGAAATTGTGCCTGCTTTTTCACGCGTGGTTGGTATGATGCGCGCTGATACAGAAGCAAAACAAATTGTTGATAAGCTTTATGATGCGTTACCCCGTCAACAGTTTGTGATGAAGATTCAAGCGAAGGTTATGGGAAAGATTATTGCTACTAAGAAAAAATCAGCGATTGGGAAAGATGTGACGGCGCATTTATACGGAGGAGACATTACCCGCAAGATGAAACTTCGTGAGAAACAAAAGAAGGGGAAGGCAAAAGCCCTCGAGCGTGGTCGCGTTCACATTCCACAGGATGTTTTTATGAAGATGATGAAGAATGATTAAGAAAAGCCGGCAGTATATGCCAGCTTCTCTTAAACCCTAATAGAAGAGCGCCGGACCGCCAGAGTAGGCAAAAATCATGCTGAGGATAATAAGTACAGCAATCACCACCCAAATCCACTTAATCGTCTTCTTGGTTCTTTCGTGAAATAAAAAGCTCATGTGCGCTATTTTATCATTAAAATGAGGAAAAGTAGTATACTTATGGCGCAGGATGACTGTCTGTACCGCTCGCTACAAGCTATTTCTCCCTTGGGGGTCGAAATAGCTTAAGCGCCGGTATAATTTCGCAATAGTCGCGCTACGCGCTCGTTTGCTCAATTATGTTTGATTTCTACCAACGTCGCAAACTAAAAGGTTTTCTAGCCTCACCGTTTACCCGGGGCTTTTTGCTGGTCTTGGTTATCTCAATGGGGTGGAGCGCCTATACTCGTTTTCAGATCGCTCAGGACATGGCAGGACGTCGTGCTGAGGCAGAAGCAGAGGTACAGCGCCTCAAAGACCAGAAAGCTGGTCTAGAGGGGCAGGTACAGTATTTGAGTGACGATCGGGGTATTGAGGCGGAAATGCGTCGACAATTCGACGTTGCGCTCAATAATGAGCAAGTGGTGGTCATCGTAGAGCCTGAGCATGAAAGCGAAACAAATACTGCTACTTCTACGTACCAAGAACAGTCTAAGCCAGCATGGTATGAGTTCTGGCGCTAGATTTGCTATACTATAAGACATTAATGTAATTTAAATAATCATGAACACCGTCACTATTTACAGCACTCCGGTATGTCACTTTTGTCATGCTGCTAAAGAATTTTTTAAAGAAAACAACGTTGCTTACACCGAACATGATGTGGCAGCAGACACCGACAAGCGACAGGAAATGATTGATATGACTGGCCAGATGGGCGTTCCCGTAATCCGCATTGGCGACGATGTCATTATTGGTTTCGATGAGCCAAAGCTTAAAGAACTGCTCGCCCTCTAAGTAGAAACAAAAAGCCGTTGCATGCAACGGCTTTTTGTTATAGTGCCCTCACCTGGAATCGAACCAAGAGTTTCTCCTTAGGACGGAGTTGTTTTATCCATTAAACTATGAAGGCGTGCGGATAGGGTAGCAGAAAATGAGGGTACTGGGTAGGGTATACTTATTAAGTATGAATCCAAGTCATGAATACACTGAATTAAAAGAGATTATTCTTGAGAATCAAAAGCTTTTAGCTGAAAACAACCAACTTCTAAAAAAAATGCACCGCAGTACGGTGAGACATTTCTGGCTAAATATCGCCTGGATAGTCTTCTTGGTCGTCTCACCAATGTTCCTGCTTTATAAGTTTATTTTGCCGATGTATAGCAGTATTGGAGCTAGTACCACGTCTGTTTCAGGACAGCTACAAGATCTCAACGAATTACGAAGTTTTCTGCAAGAACAACAGTAATTTGTATAGGACAAGAGGCGTTGATATTCTACCAAAAATAGGTACAATAGCCCCACCAATCACCAAATGGTATAAAGTAGAACGTAAATTTATGCTTGGGTAGCTCAGTTGGTAGAGCACTCCCCTGAAGAGGGAGGGGTCAGCAGTTCGAGCCTGCTCCCAAGCACATATAGCCAGCCCGAAAGCGATAGCTTTCGGGCTGTTGCTATATGTGGTGTATTTTGTTCTCAATATGCTAGATTATGTTGTCACCAATTAAGGAGGGACATATGAGTACTATCTACAATGAGGGTATATACCTCACTACCCAAAGTTCCTATGGGGACAGGAGAGTCCTCTACTCACTTGGTATAGTCGAAAAGGATCGCAACTTTACTTTCCCAGGACGTCGACAAATGAAACGTCTGGCAAGAAAGTTTTTAAATTGTGAGCATCTTCTTGAGCACAAAGAGTTTCCGAGAACAACGCGTGGATTTTTCTTTTCAATTATCAGAGGTACCTCTGCTGAAGATCGAGCGGCCTTTCTTGGCGCCATACGTCATCATTGCAAGGAATTTGGCACGGCATTATAAAACACCTACTGAAATGGGAAAACATCCATCTACGTAGGTGTTTTCTCTTTCAAAATTATCAATTTAAGAAAAACCAGTCGCTTGCGACTGGTTTTTCTCACTTCTACTTATGGACAATGTTTGATTTGACTCGGAGTTGGGTTGAACGGTGTTTGTCGAGCTTTGGAAGTTTGATCTCAAGGAGTCCATGCTTTTCCTGTGCCTCGGCTTCGTCGATAGCGACTTCTTCGGGAAGAACAAGAGTACGAGAGAAACTACCCCAGAAGAGTTCACGGTGGAAGTAGCCGTCGTCGTGGGTTTCTTGGAATTCTTCGCGGACGCCACGGATGGTGACCATGTCACGAGTGATAGAGATTTCGAGGTCATTTGGGCTTACGCCAGCTACGAGTGCTCGAATCACAATAGCGTCGTCTGTTTGATACATATCAACAGGAAGCTCGCCATCTTGAGAGTTCGCTGTCTGTTGTGCTCCATCCCAGTCTTCCTCTTCTTCCTCCTGATATGAATCCTCGACGGCAAGGTCATCGTCTTCACCAAACTTATGATTTTCGTCGAGAATACGATCGTATTCATCGGCTTGGCCACCGCCAGTGAGTCGATCTAAAAATGAGGGTTTTTTCATATGTTACAGGATTGAGGGTTATGTGAGCATTCAACTTGCTTGATCTTTTCAAAGAGAAGAAAGAGGACGATTACTCCCATCCAGACAAAAAGGAAAACTCCGAGGATGGTTTCTCCGCTTGCATCCATTATAAAAAAGTTAAAGAGGGCATGCAATACGATTGCAATGAACAACCCGACGGTACCAGCGGTGAGTTGAGTGATTTTTGGTTTGTAATAACTGAGTGCGAGAAGAATTCCGATGGTTCCTGAAGCAAGAATGTGAAGGAGCGTGGCACCAAGAAATCGAAAACTCCCCGTAAGCGCTGAGTTCACAAAGTCACCTGCCACGAGTGGATTGAAGATAAAGAGAGCATTTTCAAGCGCTGCAAACCCAAGAGCAATAGTGATCATATAGATGACCATATCGATTGGTTCATCGACTTCGCGATTCCAAAAAATAAGCACCAATGCGGCGGCGTATTTAAGGAGCTCTTCAATAATTACCCATACAAGAATGATGTTACTCCCTGTATAGAGATTAATAGCGGCCTTTTGAAGAGGGAGCGCAAGAGGTACCACTGCCATGCCAGCAATGAAGCTAATTGCAATAAGGAGATATGGTTCGGGATGGGTATTGTCTTCACGAAGCCAAAACCATAGCCAAAACAAAGCTGGGGTAAGTCCAGCCAAGAACGCGATAGCAAAATAGGTCGAAAGCATTTAATGATATTGTATCACTCTCTAAAGCGTGTAGAGATATGTTGTCCAAGGGTTCAAAAAAGGCCTAAGTGATACCCAGGCCTTCTTTTTCTGATTATTTTGTTGGCCACTGTGCCACCATCAGTAGCTCAGAATCCTTCATATTGACTGGTAGTTCCTGCCAAATGGTTTCGGTGACAAAAGGCATAAATGGATGGAGGAGTTTGAGGGAGGTGGTCAGACACTCCACGAGTACTTGCTTTCGCGCAAGCTTGGCTTGCATGTCTTCTCCTGCAAATATAGGTTTTGATTCCTCAAGTACTACTGCAGCGAGTTCACCCCAGACATAGTGATAGGCCTTCTCTCCAGCGAGGTAGAGGTTGAACTTTTCAATTTCAGCCGACACCTCAAGAACGGTAGTACGAAGAGTGGCGAGAATTTCTTCATCACGAGCACTTTTTGTTGTGGGTGTACTCATATCGGCGTCGATGGTGTGGGTAAGAACGAAGCGGCTAATGTTCCAGATTTTATTGGCAAAGTTTTTGTACCCTTTGATTTTATTCTCTGAGAGTGGCACATCATTACCTGGGGCCGCTCCGATAATAAGCGAAAGGCGAGTCGCGTCAGCACCATATTTTTCTATCATCGTGAGTGGGTCAATGGTGTTGCCTAGACTCTTACTCATCTTGCGGTTCTTCTCATCACGTACAAGGCCGTGGAGGTAGACATTCTTAAATGGCACTTGCCCTATGTGGTAGGTACTCATAAGAATCATGCGAGCTACCCAGAAGAAGATAATATCGTAGCCTGTTTCAAGAACAGTAGTTGGATGGTAGGTTCTTAGGTCATCTGTTTGCTCTGGCCAACCAAGTGTTGAGAAAGTCCAAAGTCCAGAAGAGAACCAAGTGTCGAGGGTGTCAGAATCTTGTTCCCAGCCTTCACCTTCGGGCGCAGTCACGCCACAGTAGACTTCTTCGCCCTTATACCAAACAGGGATTCTATGCCCAAACCAAATTTGGCGTGAGATACACCAGTCATTTAAATTTGTAATCCAGTTGAAGTACACGCGCTTGAAACGTTCAGGGAAAATGTCAGTGCTACCGTGTTGCACCGTCGCAATCATAAGTTCTTTGAGGGTCACTTTGTCCCCACTTGAAATACCTTGAATTTCTGAGTGGTTGAGTATGAATT
This sequence comes from Minisyncoccota bacterium, assembly GCA_017992505.1. Classification (GTDB taxonomy): domain Bacteria; phylum Patescibacteriota; class Minisyncoccia; order Phycocordibacterales; family UBA918; genus OLB19. Next base: position 7,227 of record JAGOON010000002.1, read on the forward strand.
TCTTATTTACTGCAATCCACCATTGGAGCTTCGGGAGTGGTTCTATGATACCGCCTGTACGTTCGGCTGTTGCAACATTCTGCGTAATTACTTCTTCCTTTTCAAGAAGCCCTTCTTCGGTGAGCCATTGCACCACCTCCGCACGAGCCACTTCTACCTTGAGTCCAGCAAGACGACCTTCGACAGTCATCTTCGCGTATTCATTAATGACTTGGGGGCGTCGAGTAATGTCGTGACGATCAGCCATGTCCCAGTCAATTTTGCTGTGAGCTGGCGTTACACCAAGCGCACCTGTACCAAAGGAAGGATCAACTTCCTTGTCGGCAATGACGGTCACTTCGATAGGAACATCGCAGAAGGTGAGTGAGAAGGTCTGTCCGACGTATTGCTCATATCGTTTGTCGTCAGGATGAACAGCGACAGCTGTGTCGCCGACTTTTGTTTCAGGGCGTGAAGTCGAGATAGTAATAGGGAAGTCCTTACTATATTTAAAGGTGTACAGTTTCGATTGGCGTTCTTCGTGAACAATCTCGTCATCGGAAATAGTGGTCTGTCCCTTCGGGTCCCAGTTTACGATACGGTCACCACGATAGATGAGTCCGTCATTGTACATGTTTACAAAGGCGGTCATCACAGCCTTGTATCGCTTTTCATCAAGAGTGTACGCATAGCGTGACCAATCAAGCGATGAGCCCATCTTGCGCGTTTGATTGAGAATAGTCTCCTTACTTGCTTCAGCAAACTCCCCAACCCGCCTAAGGAGTTCTTCTCGACCAAGATCGTGGCGAGTGAGCTTTTCTGCTTTGAGAATTTCTTTTTCTACCTTTGATTGTGTTGCAATTGCGGCTGAGTCTGTTCCTGGAATCCAAAGGGTTCGCTTGCCGAGCATACGATTGTATCGAACAAGGATGTCCTCAATAGCGAGCATCGCCGCGTGGCCCATGTGGAGTGTACCAGTCACGTTTGGAGGGGGAAGGACGATAGAGAACGGTTCTGCGTCTGGCGTAGCAATACCTTTCTCAATACAAATATCAGGGTTAAAAAACCCACTCTCTTCCCAGCGCTTATAAAGAGTGTTTTCATGCTCAGTTGGGTCAAAAGGCTTTAAAAATACTTCAGGAATATTAGGGGTGTGCTCGTTCATATGTACGAGCGATAGTATCACGAAAAAAGGCCTATAAAAAGCCTTTTAAATATCTAAGCGAGGCGTTTGTTGCCGTCAGCTCGAATCACATCCGCTCCACGGGGAGCAAGAGCACTTCCAGCACGAGCATGGCCGGCGAGCGCAATCATGATACTGTTGTCAGTCGAAAGTTTCGGCTTAGGGAAATAGACGGTGAGGTCGGGGTGTTCGGTGAGGAATCTGGCTTCAAACATACGCTTGAGGTGTTGGTTGGCGCTGACGCCACCGCCAACGATGAGGGTTTGTGCACCGTGCTTTTCAACTGCCATCATCGACTTCTTTAGTAGCACGGTAGTAACTGCATCTTCAAAGTCGCGTGAAATAGCGCACACATCAGTTTCGCTCAGCTCTTTGTCCTGTACTGCATAGCGCACAGCGGTCTTTAATCCTGAAAAAGAAAAATCTAAATCACCAGAATTGAGCATTGGCGTTGGGAAATCGGCAAATTTCGGGAGTTTTTCTTTACGAGCTTTTTCTGCACGCTTGGCAATTTCTGGTCCGCCAGGATATTGAAGACCAATCAGACGTGCAACTTTGTCGTACGCTTCGCCGACAGCGTCGTCTCGTGTCTGGCCAATTTTTTCGTATTGGCCCCAACCTTTCATGAGAATAAGTTCCGTATGTCCGCCAGAGATGAGGAGGGAGATGGTCGGAAAGGAGATATCAGAAAGCATATCGTCTCGCTCAACATCAAAGACACTTGAGAGAACATGTCCTTCCATGTGGTTTACAGGCACGATCGGTACATTCCAAAGGAGAGCCAACGCTCGTGCAAAGTTCACCCCAACCCAAAGTGCTGGTTCAAGTCCAGGGCCACTCGTGACCGCAATCAAATCTACGGTATACGCGCCATGTTCTCTATGAAAGGTGAGAAGTTCATCTCCGAGTTCTCGTTCGCGCGAAAGGACTGTTCGAATTTCTTCCTCTTGTTGTGTGGTCAAGGCTGGAGTGAAATCATTTGCTTCCATCCCTGACTCTTTTATTGCTTTTTCGAGCATCGGGACAACGGTCACTACGTGTTCACGCTTCGCAAGCATAGGAAAAACTCCACCGTATTCGCGATGAATATCAATTTGTGACCAAAGTGCATTGCCGTGAATGTCGTAGGTAGCGTGGGGAAATTCCCCCTTTGCCTCGACAAGGCTAATAGCGGTCTCATCACATGACGTCTCGATTGAGAGAATCAGCATATGCGAAACTCTACCGTTCTATGAGAGGAAAGTAAATGGGAGTTTGGAAAAATCGCTGACGCGTATACTTGCAGCGTGCTTGTGCCCACCGCCACCGTATTTTTGTGCTATTACTGAAACATCGACATCACCTTCGCTACGAAGGGAAATATTCACTCCGCCGAGGTTGCGGTAGTACACAATACCAAGTGCAGTGCCAAAATCTTGCTCGCTTAATTTTGCTAGGTGGTGTCCAAGGATTGATCGATATGTACGAGAAACATTGAGTACATAGACAGTGTGTCCTTCAAACTGTACCGGTTCTTTATATGAAAGAAGGTTTTGTACGAGTTTGTCTTCAAAGGTAGCGATGGTGGCACCAGTTTTAATAAACTCCGTATAGAAAGTTTTGTTTTTGAGTTTTTCAATCAGATTATCCCAACTTTGAAATGTCATCGCGTATTGTCCGAGAGCAGCGTTAAACTCACGGTTGTTTTCGAGCGCAAATTTCCAGATGTCGTGATCTTCGACATACTCCAAGAGGGGAGGAGTGGTGGTGCCAGGATGAAAATATCGCCATGCCAAAACAGCACCCGAGTGTTCCATATCAAAAATATTTTCAGGGAAGGCAGTAACGGCGTCTTTTGCAGAGAGGTGATGGTCAATTACGACAACAGACTTGTTTTCGGCTTTAAGTTTTGTGAGGGTGTCGAAGTCGAAACTGAAGTCGACGATGTACAGTTCCTTATCAACTATGACTGGCGCGTCAGCGCCAGCCTTCAGTGGTACATAGCTCGCGCTATCGCCAAACTTTTTCCATGCCGCATACGCTGCACCATGTCCGTCACTACATTGGTCGTGATAGATAACAATAATATCTTTAAGTTCCATAGTATGAGGATTTTAGCAGGTTTTATAAGGGTGGTCACGAACCGTTGATATCTCTAAAGTAGGTTACTAAGTTTGGTGGTCACGAGTTACTAAGTATAATCATTCGCTACGCTCTGATTCTACTAAGTACTCTCGAATCTTACAGATTCTGTCCACTCATTGGATACTTTCTCGTTACACTCAAAAGTCATCTCAATGAGTCTTGCGAAATGGGTCCCATCCCATTTCTCACCCGTCTCGCAGTTCGTTGCGGCGGGCTAAGGCCGCAACTCACATTGCTCCGACTCGCACTTGAGCCGAAAGCAACGCAGGTTGCTTTCTAAACAAATGACACTGGTCTCAAGACCAGTGTCATTTGTTTACTCAAGTGCGCGATGGAAGGATTGAACTTCCGGCCTCTTCAATGTCAATGAAGCGCTCTACCACTGAGCTAATCGCGCATTTGCCCGCGCCACAGGTCAGCTTTAATGAAGGTGGTGAATCAGTCTGAGGGAATTGATTCAACGCGACCATTCGCTATCCGCGCAAGTGCATGAAAATATAGCACACCCTAGAATAGCTTGACAAATTGTCATAATAGTGTATTATATTAATTCCTGTGGTCGGCAAGAAAGCATCCTAATGGTTCTTGATGTAAAAGTGCAGGAACAGATGATTCATGCTAGGTTAGCCTATTATGAATCGGTCATTCCGAAACGTGACGTATCTTATGGATCCCATAAGATACGAAAAATTATTCCCCGGCTCCGTAGAGCATTGCAAAAGATTTCAGAAGGAAGTTACGGTATCTGTGATGATTGTTACGAAGAAATTCCTCTTCCGCGACTTCAGTCGATACCAGGGGCAACCCAGTGTGTAAACTGCAAAGCGGCGGAAGAGTAAGAGGTTGAAAGTAACACTTTCAACCTCTTTTTAATGGATACGTTCGGATGTTATTTCTTTAACAAAAGTCCGATGTATCATTACGGGATTAACTTTAAGACCACGTTCTTTCATTTCTAAGTATTCGTCAACTCGAGATACTTCATCGTCAGTTAGTTCATTTTCAGAAAGAAAATGTCCAGGTACCCTAAGGCTCACAAACTGAATCGCGTCAGGGTTGATGGTTCCTTTGAATGATCGAACTTTGTCTCGTTCCAATCCATGGAAATTTACGGTGGCATCAGCAAGTTGTTCAATATCGTCTTGTGGAGTTGTTTCAAAACCAATAATGGTCACAACGTTATTGAGATTAGTCATTCCTTCTAGGTAGGCGTTGGCAATACCCCTTGATCCATCGGTGTGTGGATTCCATTCTGCGCAATTTGAATAGCGAGTACCCTCAAATGCGATCTCGTAACTCTCATTGTTAAGTAACTGCAAAACCTTTCGAGGATCTTCTCGTCGAACAATAAATCTATTACCTTCGAGTTCTTTGTATGCTTCTGCTGGATTCGTGTATTTGTCAAAACCGTTGGCTTCTAGTAGATCCTCAAAAAAAGAAAATGTCTCGGCGGTAATATTGAATGACTCAGGGGTGTGTCCATTGTTAAATTCGGGCAATATATTCGCTATCTTTTCGGTGAATGGTGTTTGTCTTGGTTGCTCCATGGTCCATACAGTATATCGTAAGAGTAGTATACTGAAACCGTCAGCATTAAAATATGTTTAAAAACCAAGAAAAGCAGGCTCAAATACCCCAAACTCCATTTAAATTCTTGGTGTATATCTCAAAACCATACAAATGGAAGGCCCTTTTAGCAGCATCTATCGTGGTTGTGGCGGCGGTGCTTGGCCAGTCTATTAATCTCATTTTTAAGTGGATTGTTGAGGCTGTAGAAAAAGGTGACGCGAGTTCTGCGATTGCACTGGGGCTTTTGTATCCACTCGTTTCATTCATCATCCAACTCATGTGGCGAGCGAGTGGGGTTGTGGGTGTGATTTGGATTGCCAGTGCGATGAAGCGTGCCAACGACGAGCTTTTTGCCATGGCACTGAACCATAGCCACTCATACTTCAGTAATCGTTTTGCTGGTTCGCTACTTAATAAGGTTGGTAATGTAGTCGGCGCAATCGACAACGTGATTTCTGACCTACTCTGGTCATATCTCTCAACCTCTATTTCGCTCGCAGTGACATTCTTCTTTATTTATCGTGTCGACAAATTGTCCGCGCTGATTTTCTTTGGTCTGATAGTGAGCTTGATCATGCTCAATCGTGCGATGATGAGTCAAAAGCAAGAACTCTCTAAACAAACCGCAGCCTCATCTTCAAAATTGCGTGGAGCGATTGTTGATGTATTTACTAATGTCAGCGCAGTACGGCAGTTTTCGAGACAGATTCATGAACAGGAAAGACAAGAGGTGCTGAGTACTGACTGGAAAGACTTTCGGAAAAAGAATTGGCTTTTTTCAGAGATGACTCTAGCCCTCAACTCACTGGTCCTCTTTGTGTTTGCAAGCGGAATGTTTTATGTACTTGTTAATCGCTGGCAAGAAGGGGCAATCTCCACGGCAGACTTCGTATTTATCCTGGCACTTATGTCACAACTTGTCGGTACGCTTATCTTTATTGGTCGGGTAATGACCAATTACGCACGAATTGTGGGAGAGCTCGAAGAGGGACTTGAAGAAATTGTAGTGCCATATGAGATTGTTGATGTACTCTCGGCAGCACCACTTGTAGTTACCAGGGGGGCGATTGATTGGAATAGTGTAGGATTTGAATTTGGTGAAAATAAAGTCTTTAAGAATTTTAATCTCACCATTAAAGCTGGTGAACGAGTGGGTCTTGTTGGACACAGTGGTGCTGGCAAGACAACCTTTGTGTCGTTACTGCTTCGTCAGCATGATGTCACTGGTGGATGTATCGAGATTGATGGACAGGATATCGCTTGTGTTACACAGGATTCGCTCCGTATGAACATCGCTGTGGTACCCCAAGAACCACTCTTGTTTCACCGCACGATTCGCGAAAATATCGCCTACGGAAAAGACGATGCTACAGAAGCAGAAGTTATTGAGGTGGCAAAAAAGGCCAAGGCGCATGACTTTATCATTAAGCTCGAACATGGCTACGATACACTTGTTGGTGAACGAGGGATTAAGCTCTCAGGTGGACAGAAACAGCGTGTCGCCATTGCGCGCGCAATGCTTAAGGACGCTCCGATTCTGGTCCTCGACGAAGCCACCTCGGCGCTTGATAGTGAGAGTGAAGTAGCGATTCAGACCGCACTCCATGAGCTTATGGTTGGGAAGACGGTGGTCGCTATTGCACACCGACTCTCGACACTTCGTGAGATGGATAGAATCATTGTGCTTGAGAATGGTGCGATTATTGAAGATGGTACTCATGAGTCGCTCAAAGAGGCAGGTGGTGTGTATCAACGCCTCTGGGAACATCAGGCTGGGGGATTCTTGGTGGAATAAAAGAAAGATAAAAGCGGGCACCTCTGGGGGTGCCTGTTTTTAATAACCTTTTCTTCTTATTTCGAGTATTATTAAGTATATTCACTAACAGCTTCGTATGTGCGGAATCTTTGGTTATGTTGGGACGAGAACAGCAACCCCTATATTACTCGATGGTCTCCGTACGCTTGAGTATCGTGGCTACGACTCAGCTGGTATTTTTATTCCAGGACAAGGAGTAGTCAAAGCAGTCGGTCCGATTGACGAGCTTTCAAAGAAAATTGTCGGAGTCATTCCAGGTACCACGGGTATTGCACACACTCGCTGGGCTACTCACGGCGCACCAACCGAGAAGAACGCACATCCACATCTGGACATGAGCGGTACGGTCGCGGTCGTTCATAACGGCATTATCGAAAACTATCGAGAGCTTAAAGAAGGGCTCACTATGCGAGGAATAACTTTCGAATCTGATACCGACACGGAAGTCCTCGCCAAGCTTATCGGTAGTCTCTATACTGGCGATCTCATCACTGCTGTCCGTCAGGCATTGCAGATGGTGCGTGGTACTTATGGTCTTGCGGTAGCGTGTAATCATCAACCTAATCAGATAGTGGTTGCGCGTATGGGGAGTCCGATTGTGCTCGGCTTAGCCGCGGACGGCAACTTCGTCTCCTCAGATCCGTCAGCACTGCTTATTCATACCAAAGACGTGGTGTTTCTCGAAGACGGTGATTGTGCGGTACTCAAAAAAGATTCATACAAAATTATTACTGTACGTGGTGAAGCAAAAGAACGTGCTTCAGAAGTGGTTGAGTGGGATGTCGAAGCTGTCAAAAAACAGGGATATGAGCACTTTATGCTCAAAGAAATCTACGAGGCACCACAAGTCATCGAAAATACCATCCGCGGGCGTCTCCAGGTAGACAAGGGTCGCGCCAAACTCGGCGGACTTGAGACAGTCCTCGAACAGCTCGCTTCCCTGGATAGATTGATGATTGTGGGGTGTGGTTCTGCGTACTACGCTGGGCAGGTGGGACGGTACATGCTTGAAGAGTATGCCAATTTGCCAGTAGAAATTGAGCTTGGTAGTGAGTACCGATACAAGCGCAATCTTCCCGTTAAAAACAGCGCCGTCCTTGCCGTCACACAGTCAGGTGAAACCGCCGATACGCTTGCCTCAATTCGTATGGCTAAGCGCGACGGCCTGCTGACACTAAGTATTGTGAATGTTGTTGGTTCGACCATTGCTCGTGAAAGTAATGCTGGTATATACAATCATGCAGGTCCAGAGGTCGCTGTTGCCTCTACCAAAGCCTTCATTTCTCAACTCACAGTGTTTGTGCTCCTCACCCTCCTTGTCGGACGTGAGCGGGGTATGACAGCAGAAGAGGGTGAACAGATAGCAAAAGAACTCAGCGAACTACCAAAGATTATTGAGAGGTATCTTGTTGATACGGAAGCAATAAAAAAAGCGGCGGAAAAATATGCAAAGTATCGTGACGCCATGTACATCGGTCGCAAGTTTCACACACCAATTGCCTACGAAGGCTCACTCAAATTAAAAGAAGTGACCTACATTCACTCCGAAGCATATGCAGGTGGGGAATTAAAACATGGTTCAATTGCGATGCTCGATGATCAATTCCCAATCATTGCGCTCGCGCCACAAGATGATGTCTATGAAAAAATGGTTTCAAATATTGAAGAAGCACGTGCGCGAAAAGCACCTGTTCTCATGATCACAACCGAGGGTAACTACAAAGCCACTGATATTGCAGACGACGTACTCTTCATACCCAAGGTACATCCTATCCTTCAGCCAATTGTCTCGACAATACCGCTCCAACTCCTCGCGTACTACATTGGTGTCGCCAAAGGCCTCAATGTCGACAGGCCAAGGAATTTGGCAAAGTCGGTGACTGTCGAGTGAGCGAAGACAGAAAGCTTGCTTACCATGGAGTGAGTTAAAAGAAAGAACGACTCGCCAAGCGAGCCGTTCTTTTAAATTCTCCTATCAATAAACTCGTTTATTTCGGTAGCTCGTAGCAGACGTTGCTCTCGTGATAAGAGTCCTCGATCTTTAATGTACCGACTGAACTGTTGCATCATTATCCGAGCCTCTTCGAGATCAGTAATAGCAGAAAGAGCATTTTCCATTGGAATTGCTTCGGCGGAATTAAAAATATCGTTCTCGATAATGAGCTGATCCTCAGTATCCATTTTTCTAAAAAAGTTCTCGAGTGGACTTGGCTCTTTCATTTCAAATGATTTGTGATTCTCAACTGACATATAGGAATATTGTACACGATGCGGTGAGCGAAATTCACAGAATTTTCATAAGAAAAGGACTGGTGCGCGTAGTGCACCAGTCCTTTTCTTTCCTCTGTTATTCTACGGGGAATCGGTCAGGAGTCGATTATTTTTATATTCGCTTCACTCGTAAAAAATATATCGCTCACGACCCTTGCTCGCGATCTCGCTTTGCTCGACAGCGCTCCGCCTTTCGATTCCCCGACGCAAGCAAAGCAGTTTACTTGCTTAGGATCACAGTTATTTTCAATAATAAAAGCGCCCTGACGGACGCTTTTATTAAGAAAATATTCTGTGATCCTTTGTGGTGCGAATTGGAACCAGATTGTAAAGCAAATATACTATTTAGCATTAAACACATAAGCCCCAGACTAAATTGTCTGGGGCACGGCGAAGAGCTTTTTTCTTATTCAATTTTCTTCTGCAATCACTTCTGGAGCAACTGGCTCAATGATGGAACTACCTTGATTGCGGAAATTCAGTCTATCGAACGGCCAATCAATCTCGAAGTCAACCTTGTCGGGGACGACAACATTCGGATACTTTTCCTTGAGCCGAGCTATAGCTGATGACAAGTCTTTTTTTTCATTAAACCAAATAACGGCATTCATGCCTTCATCACATATAACAGGCCATTGCGCCATTACACCACTATCTTCTGGTGTCTTGGTGACATGAATAGCATATTTTGCTGCGATATAGAGAGGGCGACATCCTTGAGTAATGAGATCTTGATCCTTTGAATTCTTCAGCAAGGCAAAGGCCGTATCGTATATATAAAGATACAGTTCTGGACGTTTTGGTTTTCTGAACATTTCACGTACTCCTTCTGATTTGAAGACTACTTAAAATTCTCTACAAATGCAAGAGATATAAAAAGTCCGAAATAAATTCGGACTCTTCTTTTAAACTCGTGACTCTATGGGGAGTATCGGTCGTTACATGACCAGTATCCGTTGTCGCTAGATTATTTCTTTGCAGTCATAATCTAGCTGGCAACAGCTTCGATTTCCACGTGAACAGTCTTCTTACAGAAGCTGTCCACTCATTGGCTAGTTCGTTTCGCTTACAGCTCACAAACCAGCTCAATGAGTCTTGCGAAATGGATCCCTTCCCATTTCTCACCCAGACTGTTTACTCGTAGAATCACGAACAAAAAGAGCGCCACTTGCGTGACGCTTCTTTTTATACTCGTGATCCATCTCGGATTGAAGATTGAACTTTGATACTGTCTTGATGAGTTGTCTCAGGAGTATGTGGAGCTGAAGACTCCTGAGACATTAAAACGGCCCACCTAGATTTTACTGGCGGACCGTCTTTGAGTTCAGAGAACTAATTATGCGAGAGACCTCTTAGACTCTGCGCGAATACCAGTCCTTAGGCAGATCCCACCAGTCTTCGACCAGTGGACTTTGATGTGTTGAAGTTGGTTTACCCTTATTGGGCGTGGTGACCTTGGGCGTCAGCGCAAACAGCACGATTGGAAACCCGATTGCGTAGAGGCATAGTGCCAAAAATCCTAGAAGTGGCATAGCTCACTCCTCACTATCTTTTTGGTGTGGTTCCAAAGGATTGCTTCTAAGCTTATCCACCAAGGTATGCGCAAATACGATATTCTCAGGTGGCTTCTTTTCAGAAGGAGGGCCGTTGGTGTCAGAGAATCCAAAGCAAGGTCCTTTCTGAGGTCTTATCGCCATTAAAATGATTTCTTCTTTTGTTTTCATGATCTTTCTCCCGAGCTTGCCTCCGCCAGCTCTGTTTGAGTTGACGAAAGGCAGTGGAATTGCTGTCTTTCAGTATCAAATCACATCCTGAGAATATCTCAAGTTTTCATAGGCTTTTGTACGGGGAATCGGTCAGGAGTCGATTTTTTTATATTCGTTCCACTCATAAAAAATATATCGCCCACGACCCTGGCTCGCGGTCTCGCTTTGCTCGACAGCGCTCCGCCTTTCGATTCCCCGACGCAAGCAAAGCAGTTTGCTTGCTTAGGATCACAGCTATTTTCAATAATAAAAGCGCCCTGACGGACGCTTTTATTAAGAAAATATTCTGTGATCCTACGGGGAATCGAACCCCGATTTCCAGGATGAAAACCTGATGTCCTAACCGTTAGACGATAGGACCAAAAATGCCCGTGTGACATTCCACCAATCAAATACATGATCTGGCTCGTTTTGCAGGGCGGTAGATGTGCTTGCCAGCAAGTCCGCAAAACGTGACCGAAATAATAGCAGACTTTTGGAAAAATGCTAGTACTCCACATCTTCCCACAGGGAAGAGAGTGAGCTTTATAATTAAGGTTGGTATACTGCTGAAAGTACCTTTCAAGGCTTATCTATAAGCTTTCTCTCTCATTCTCACTAAGCATTTATACACGACGTTTTCCCAGCTTTACCCCCACAGTTATACCTCGGTTATGCACAGAGTTATACCCAGATAGGCCTTTTCAGGCCACTTTCCATATGTATTGACTATTTTTGCTCGTATGAGAACCTAGTAGTAGGTTTGCGGGGTGGTGAAGTATGTTAATACTCAGCTCGAGGCTACGAGCAAATGCCCGCAGACCGAAGCTCTACGTTGTACAAAAACAAAGGCGCCTACTCGGCGCCTTTGTTGTAATTTTAAAAGGGGCACCATGAGGTGCTCTTTTTAAATTAGTGTGCCTTGAGAGTAACGTAGATGTCCTCAAGGGCGCGGACGGCGTCACCAGCGGCGATATTGTTCTGGTGGTACTTTACATTGGTACAGTCACCTGCGGCCCAGATATTGGTAGCTGAGGTCTTTTGTGTCCAGGGGTCAATGACGATGCGATTGTATGCATCTCGCTCCACGACGTCAGCAACAAAGTCAGTGTTTGGGAGCATGCCGATCTCTACGAAAATTCCACTCACTGCAAGAGAATGAAATTCACCAGTCTCGGTGTTTTTGTAGGTGAGACCAGAAACGAATTTTTCACCAGAGATTTCCGTGGTTTCTGCATTGAGAATACCGTTCATGTTTGGATGAGAGAGAACCTTCTCAACAGTGACGGGGTCGGCCTTGTAGGCGGGGCCGTTATTAAGAAGTGTCACGCTCTTGGTATAGGCAAGAAGTTGTGCAGCCGTTTCAAAACCAGCATTGCCACCACCAATCACCGCAACGTCCTGTCCTGCGAAAATAGGGCCATCACAGCTGGCACAGTAGGTGAGGCCTTTGTGTTCAAAGGTGTCGGCATTTTGAGCGCTAAGGCGACGACGGTTTGAGCCAGCAGTAATAAGGACAGCCTTGGTCTGGTGGATACTTCCGTCTGAAAGTGTGGCTTCGTAGGTACCATTTTCATTCTTGGAAAGCTTGGTAATAATTTGATTTCCAATGATATCTACAAACTCACCTGCATATGCTTCAAGATGAGACTTAAGACTCTTGGCCAAGTCACTCCCACTAATTGAAGGGGTACCAATCCAGTTTTGAATGTCGGTTGAGACAGTGCTTTGGCCACCCCATTCTTTAGTAACGAAAAGCGTTTTCAGTTGCTTGCGTGAGGCGTAGACGCCAGCTGCTGTTCCAGCTGGACCGCCACCAATAATTAAAAGTTCGTACATTATTCTAAATTAATTTAAAGTTTGACTATCATAGCAGAGTTGAGGAGGTGAGTAAAAACATCCGCCTGGGCTAAGACATGGGACATTCTGAACGAACTAGTTAAAAGACGGACGGCGCCTCCGGCGCCGTCCGTCTTTTAGTCATAGTCTCTGAAAGAAATTATTTCAGCTTTGAGCGACGGAGGAAAGCTGGAACCGCACCCCAATCATCCTCATCTTCTGTATCTTCTGTTTGGTCAATCGGTTTTGGTTCGCGACGTGGGATGTCATTATGAATCGCGTTTGGGGTTGGGGTGGGGGTTGGTTCAGGAGTACGTTCTTCGGCTTTACGTGGAAGTGAATTGAATATCTTTCCGCGTGATGGTGCTTCTTCTTCAACTTCACGTTCTGGAGTAGCTTGTTGCATCGGTGCTTGGCGAGTGATGTGGTTTCGGCTCATTCCTCCAACACTCTCTTCAGGGAAGCCGGTTGCGATTACGGTGACTTTGATTTCATTCTTCTTTAGTTTGTCGTCACGAATCGCTCCGAAGATCACCTTGGCGTGTGAGTCGATTGATTCTGTAATAACACGAGCGGCATCTTGAATTTCGAGCATTCCTAGGTCGTCTCCACCTGCAATGGCAAAGAGTACACCCTTGGCTCCTGTGATAGAGACTTCAAGGAGTGGGGAATTGATAGCAGAACGAGCAGCTTCTTCCGCACGCTTTTCGCCAGAAGAGACACCAACACCCATGAGCGCCGAACCAGCATTTTCCATGACTGAACGGATGTCTGCAAAGTCGACGTTGATGATACCTGGCATGGTGATGAGGTCTGAGATACCCTCTACTGCCTGCTTAAGTACATTGTCACACTGCTCAAAGGCATTCTTCACAGTGGTCTCCTTATCGACGATAGCGAGAAGACGGTCGTTTGGAATGGTGATAAGTGCGTCTACCTCTTTTTTGAGCTCCTCGATACCTTGGAGTGCCATACGCATACGTTCTTGTCCTTCAAAAAGGAAAGGTTTAGTTACGACACCTACCGTGAGGGCGCCAGTCTCGCGTGCGATCTTCGCAATTACAGGAGCAGAACCAGTTCCAGTTCCACCGCCCATACCGCCAGTGATGAAGACCATGTCTGAACCTTTGATAGCGTTTGCGATTTCTTCACGAGTTTCTTCGGCAGCGCGACGACCCATGTCAGGGTTACCTCCAGCACCAAGTCCACGAGTGAGGTTTTTTCCAATGTGAATCTTTTTCTTTGCAAGAGAGTTGTGGAGGTCTTGCGCGTCACTATTGACGGCGATAAATTCCACACCTTTCACCTTTGAGTTCACCATGTAGTTCACTGCGTTTCCGCCTGAACCACCAGCACCGACGACACGAATACGTGCGAAGGATTCAACGTCTGATTTAATTTGTTCCATACTGTATTAATTTGTCTTTCTACAATCTACCCACCCCTGAGTGAATGTATCTAGTAACTGTGACATCATACACGCGTAAAAATCATCTGTCACGATATTGACATTCCTAGGTTTCGTGCGATTGACAAGTATCAAAAATGTTACGGGAGGAACTGTGAGAGCCAAGACAAGAAGGTATGTTTTGTGTGTTTTACAATACCGAGTGTCGAGGTTTCCTCGGTGTCACTCGCTCCCCACATACAGAGTCCGTAGGCGACTGCCCATGAGGCGTCACGGACTTTTATGTTCTTTCCAATCTCAAGTGCCGCAGTACGAGCGGGAAGTTCAAGAGCGTTCTTGGCGACGTCGACAGTCTGTGGGAGGTTGGCACCACCGCCAGTCAAAATAACACCAGCTGGCAAGAGGCCGTCGCGCTTAATTTTCTTAAGGTGATTGTCGATGAGATCAAAGATGCCTTTGAGTCGTTCAGAGACGATTTCGTCAACACGTTTTTTGGAGAAGGTAGCGCTCGTCATGGCGCCACGTTTGATCTTCTCGGCGTCCTCAAGAGGGACCCGCAAGCCAAGAGCGAGGTCGTTGGTGATATCACTTGAACCAACCGGAAAGATTTTTACAGAAATAGGAGTCGAATCCTCGAAGACTACAATTGAGGTGGTTTCAGCGCCGATATTGGTAAGAACACAGCCAGCACGCTTTTGCGCTTTTGAAAGGAGTACGAAGCTTGCGGCTAAAGGCGAGGCAATAACATCTTCGACGTAAATACCAAGACCTTCAATGGTCTTGATAAGGTCGCTCACGTGCTGTTCGTAGGTGGTGATAAAAAGGCTGTCGACTTCGAGCTTGGTACCTTTGAGTCCTTGTGGACGACCAAGTACCTCAGCGCCGTCGATAGCGTAGCGAAGGGGAATGCCGTGAAGAATTCGACGATTGGGAATTCGGTCTACAACCCGCTCCTCACTATCTTGCATGAGTTTGTCGAGGTCAGCTGTGGTGACTTCTGAGTCGGCTCGGCTGGGGATGATTTCTCCATGTGAATACATTTCTTCGAGTCCGATACTACCAATTGCGACGTGTGCACGCTTCACGGTCACTCCAGCCGATTTCTCGGCCTGTATAAGGGCACTTTTGATGCTACGTGCTACGTCGGCATCGTGCATGATGTAGCCACTTCTAAGGCCACGGCTTTCGGCGAGTCCAGTACCAATGATTTCAGGTTTTGTACCAGCGCCTGCATTTTTGGGGATACGAGCAATAGCCACCTTCACATGGAAAGTTCCAACATCGATACCGGTGATAATATGCTCTGACATTTATATTAGGTGATTTTGAACTGGCGCACATACTTCTGCTCCAATCTGTCCATTGTATCCCCATGGTCATGGCCTTTCAAATGGACACAACCGTGGATAAACAAATAAGCGATGTATCCGTCGACAGAAAGATTAAAATCCTTTGCTTGTTTTTTGGCGACCATAGGACAAATGATGATCTCTCCTGTGTGTGCATCAAGTGGGAACGACAGTACGTTAGGGACGTAGTCTTTCTTTCGATATTGGATATTAAAGCTCTGTGCTCGCGTCTTGCCGACGAAACTAAGTGAAAGCACGTACTGTTTTCCAAGGATGGTGTTCTTGATGGTTTCGTACGGCCACTTCGGGTAGGTGGTGATGGTGCTAGAAGTGGAGAAGGTAGTCATATGTGTTTCCTATTATACATATATGTAGCGACAAAAAACCGCCGGTATGCACCAGCGGTTTTTTTGTTTGCGATTATCGACGAGGACGACGTTCTTGTACCTTACCAAGCTTGACCATCTTTTCGTAAACTTCACGTTTTCCGAGCTTCTTGAGCTTTGCGAAACGTTGAACATTTCGGCTCTTGATGCGGGTGAAGTAACGTCCAGAACGTACCTTTGGAACAATTCCTGCTCCCTGGACACGCTTAGTAAAACGACGAATGACGTTCGCGCTACTCTCGTTGTTATTCTTTGTTACTTGAACATTGGTTGCCATATGTGGGCATGAGAATACCATAGAGCCCACTTTGGCGCAAGGGTTTTAGGCGACAACGGAGCCTTGCTTTTTGAGTCGCTTAACGACATTTGTTTGATCTACGAATTCTTGGTTTCGGATATTCAAATCTCGTAATATAACGGTATTTTCCACGAACTCCTTTTGACCAATAATTACCGCGTAGCGAATACCCCGATTTTCGGCATCACGGAGCTGGGCTGAGAGAGAATCACTTGCGAGATTGTGCATGACAGGAATACCAGCGAGGCGAAGCTCATCAATAAGCATAAGACTGCGGATTTTTGGACCGAAACCAAGATGTACTACGTACACTGATGGGGTGCTTGTTTTTGCGCGCGGAAGACGGCTCGGAGTTTTGTTGTTTTTGAAGACAACCACCGCACCAGCTGCGGATGTTTTGCTCTTGGTGTTTCGTTGGACGAATTCATTAAAGCGACCGCCTCGGATAGTCAGGGGAGCAGGAATACCGTCTTCTGTCGCGATATCAAGTGAGAAAATAGCGTCTGAATAGTATTCGTGATGACCGAGCATTTTTGAGTCAATTTCGTATGGAGTTTCGCTCATATCTAAATATTCAATAATTTCTCGGAAATGCTTGCGACTACCATCACTCAAGAACTCAAGTGGGCTGGGACTACGGTGGGCAAGGTCGTGATTGGTTTCAACTAAATTAGAAAGCGCTGAAAGAGGGTGTTCCTTCATGAGTTCACGGGCAGCTGGGGGCATATGATCAAGGCGTTTCTTGAGGTAGTTGGTTACTTCTCGAGTGTAACGGGTAACAGAATCGCGGTCGCCGAGGGAATTTATACGAACAGTATGATCGGTGTGCCCAAGTTCATTTGCAAGAGCACGAGTGACTTGGATAAGTATTGCTTCAGCGATACTTCGTTCGACATTAAAAATGTGGAATGTGATAGCTGGTTCACCTGTTCGGGGCATTTGCTCAATTGTATAGAGGAGTACTGGCTCACCAAGCGCGTGAAGTTTTTCCTCACAGTAGGCGATAATACCGTTACTTAGAAGTCCGCTATGAGAATCAGTCTTTTTATTATTTCCTGTAATCGTGTGGGGGAGTGAGGTCATACAGTCCTTGCAAGCAGGATGCTTCTTCAGTTGTTCAATCGTCTGAAACCCATAGTGTTCGGCGGTGTGGTGCGCGACCTTCAAAAATTCAGTTGGTGAGTATGACATGAACGTACGATTTACTTGGAACTAATAATTGGATCAGCTGCTCCAGGAAGGTAGTCAATGACCGTCGGTGGAAACAAACGTATCCAAGCTCGGCCAATGATCCGTTCTTCCTGGAGAACGCCCCATACTCGTGAGTCTGAGCTCTCGTCGCGGTTGTCTCCCATAACGAAGTACTCTCGATCTCCAAGTGTCTCCGTCATTTTGGCTGCGGGGGGCATAGTTTCGGCGTACGGTTCTTCGAGGGTAAAACCTTCAGGATTGGCTTCGTTTGAAATGGTAACAATGCCGTCTTTAATAAGAATAGTGTCTCCTGGTACGCCAATTACTCGCTTGATGAAAAATTTTGAAGGGTCACGTGGGTAGCGGAAAATGATGACATCACCTCGGGCTGGTCCGTGAAGGTGGTAACTTACTTGGTCCACAATGAGGTATTCACCACTATGGAAAGTGGTCTCCATAGAAGCACCAGACACAATAAATGGCTGAGCAACAAACATGCGGATTGGTATCACAATGAGGAGGGCAATAATCGAAAAACGAATTATTTCGGTCAGTGGATGCTCACCATTCTCAATAACAGTTTCATCAACCTCAATAATATCTGTTTTTTTGTTTGAGAAGATAGACATAGCACTACGATGCAAAGCATTATACGAAAATTAAATCAGCAACACAAACTTTCGTATCATTTTTTAAAATTGTGACATGAATTTTTTATAACGTAAGTTATTGACTTTAGAAATTTTTTTCTAACGGTACGTAAAATAAAGAAAAGCAGAGCGTGGGCTTCGCTCACGCTCTGCTTTTCTTGTATACTGCTCATAATGTATTACATCGTCGGACTTGGTAATCATGGAGAAAAGTACCAAAACACACGACATAACGTCGGGTGGTTAGTGTGTGATTATGTACGAGAAAAAGGTGGCTTACCATCACTAGCTTCCGATAATTCTATGAGTGGTCGTGTGACTGAGGGAAAAATTGGCGGTGTGGATGTAAGGGTACTCTATCCCGATACGTTTATGAATCATTCTGGCTCGGCGGTAGCAAAATTCGTCCCTAGAGCGGAAGTTGGGAGTCTGATTGTGATTCATGATGATATTGACTTACCGCTTGGTGAAATTAAGCTTGGTAAAGGACGTGGTGATGGGGGAAATAATGGTGTGAAGTCAATAATCGAAAAGCTCGGTACAAAAGATTTTATTCGCATTCGTATCGGTATCGCGCCAAGAAGTTTTTGGACTGGCGAGGTAAAACGTCCAGCTGGTGGGGGACCGCTTGAGCGCTTTGTCTTAAAGCCATTTACGCGGAGTGAAGGGGAGAGACTGGGGGAAGTAAAAGAGCGCGCCCTTGGCGCACTTCAAGAACTACTCCAAAAAGGTCTCGAGACCGCAATGAATAAGTACAACTAGACAGTTCTTAATATTTTGTGTTTACTGAATACAGAATTAAGAGGAGAGGAGAATATGTACACATTTGGAGCAATTGTAAGGCCAACTGATGAAACTTGCAGGCTTTCATTACGATTTCATCGAGACCAACGCTTTACGGTGCAGTCCGCCACACCTGTAACTCCGACCAATCGCCATCCACTTTCGGGTGACTACATCGGCCCAAGTTTAGGTGGAGAGTTTATGCTCGTTGTTACTGAAAGAAAAGAGCCCATTTCTTCAATTTTGGTACAGCAGGTCCACTGAGGTATCAAAAAAGCCGATCGTTTTGCGACCGGCTTTTTTTCTTAATTACTTCACTTCGTTTGCTTCCTTGAATGAAAGCGTCATCTTTTGGTCGTTTGGTTCAAAGAGAGTAATCTTGAACTTGTAGACACCACCGAGTGAGAGGGCGGTCTTAAGCTTTTCTTCAGTTTCAAATTCTGAAACATGTACGAGACCTGCGACACCCTCTTCGATAGAGGCGAGTGCGCCGTGCTTGTTGTACTTGATGACAACCGCGTCAACGATTTGTCCCTTCTCGTACTTCTTGCCTGCTGTTTGCCATGGGTTTTCACGGAGTTGCTTGATAGAAAGTGAAATCTTATCGTCCTTCACTTCGATAACCTTTACATCAACAGCATCACCAACCTTGAACATACTCTTGGTGTCTTCAACAAGACCCCAGTCAATTTCTGAGATGTGTACGAGACCTTCAAGACCTGGTTCGAGCTTTACGAATACTCCGAAGTCCACCGCGCCAGTAACCTCTCCCTTTACGATTGAGCCAACTTCATACTTGTTCATCTTTTCGCCCTTTTCTTCTTTTTCTTGGAGGCTCTTTTCAGAGAAGATAAGCTTGTGTTCCTTTTGGTCGGCAGTAATCATAACGACCGAAAGGTGCTTACCAACGAGGTCATTAAGCGCCGTGAGGATTTTGTCCTTATCGCCGTCTGTGACTCGTGGGTAGTTTTCAGCTGAGAGCTGTGAAGCAGGAAGGAATCCTTGGATACCTTGCCATTCGATGATAAGACCACCCTTGTTGGCGTCTTTTACTTCGAGACTCATGACTGCACCACGTTTTACTGCTTCTTCTGCATCTGACCAGATGAGGGCTTGGCGAGCTTCCTTGAGAGAGAGTTCGATGTAGCCGTCTTCGTTTTCTGGAGTAACGACCTTTGAAGCGATGGTGTCGCCTGGTGATACTTTACGAAGAATATCGCGAGCGTTCATGTACTCACGGCCGTAAATAATACCAGTTCCGTGTGGATGCACGTCGATATAGACACGAGCGCGACCGATAGCTGACACAACGCCATCAACGATCTGACCTTCTTTTAATGGTTCTGGAGTCTGCGCCACAAAGTGATGCATGATTCCTGAAACTACTGATGTAGATTCTGACATACTAAATATATGTTATTTCCGATGACACGCGTCCGCGCAACTATTGCTCGTGGCCATTGTCCGTGAGCGCGGGGTTAAACGTGTGTCGCTAGAAGCTATTAATTACCTTATTAGGTGGGGCAAATATAATATAGAAAGGGTTTTTTGTCTACCGGACTGTTTCTGATATAGTAAGGATATCCGCAGTCTGATGGAGGTTAAAGACTGTCGTGGTTTTTACCATGAAGTGGAGTTCCTCTAAGCCGCCCACATCGGGACGAGTACCAGTTCGCTGGAGCCAATACTTGTTTTGTTCATTCGCCGGTCACGTGCTGTAAAAAGCAGTGGGCGGCTTTTTATATATAAGAAAAGCCCCACCAACATGACTTTAAGGTCGTCGTGTTGGTGGGGCTGTGGAATTGGGTTATACCCTTTGTGCCGGAGGTTTCCGGAAAGATACATTCCGATTTTCGTTCTTTCACCCCCGTCTCGGTACTATTACCGAGAGAATCTACAGAGCTTGATCATGTTAGAAACCTCTCTCACTTTCTCGCTTGCGCGAGAAGCTGATACCGGCGCGTGTTCAGGCCTTGTTGGCGGCAATCGCGAGCACTGTTGCGCGGACGGCGGCTACAGGCGGGCTCGTCGAGGTCATTGAGCGAAAGCTCATGGCACTCTCCCTTGTGTGCTAACAGACTAAAGTCTGGTAACCGATCTCCTGGTAGTGGTTTGCGTGTATGTTCGCTCCTCTCGTATCCAGTGGTTACAGTATTGGATGATATATGAACTCTTGCTTTTAGACAACTTCTTTTTTCACAAGTATATAAAATCGCTTAGTGTGCTGAGATGATACATAAGAAAAGCCACGTCGAATCAAGTTCGACGTGGCTTGCGGTTACTTGGCGTGAGCCTTGCCTCGTAAATGATCGCGATTTGGGTTCCAGCGTTTAAGTTCTCGTCGTTCCGACCAGTGATGATCACGCACATTGGTGCGTGATCGACCGGCATAAGCGATTGTAAACGAAATGATTTCAGCGGTGGGTCGCCGATAACCGATTTCGTTATTCAGGTGAATAACATCGGCATAGCGACGTTGGACCCAATCAACAATGTCTTCGCCAGGTTGATCATCCCAATCATAGTCGGCACCGAGCATTAGGCTCGACCAGAAGGTTTCTTCGAAGTTGTGGTCGAAAGGCTCGACCTCGTCTTCGATAGATTCAATAGGGAAAGAAGTGTAGGGGAAATCCAGAACGTTGGTTCGCCCCACATGAATCTCGTCGTCTTCGATAATCGAAAAATCGAGAAACTTGCCTTGGAAAAGACAGGGGGAGGTGCCATGATCGCTCAGGAAACCAGTCATACATTCTTCCTTCTTCTTAGAGGTTTATGGGGAACTGAACTCTTAAAATAGTGTCATATAAACAAAAGGCAGTCAATAAACACAATTGGGAGGAATGGTTAAAACACTTAGCGTTCCAGACGGCTTTGCCGTATAATGGCGACACTATGGTTATTTCATATTTCGGCGGTCAGTGCTTTAAAGTTTCCTTTGGCGATACGACCCTAGCATTTAATCCAATTTCAAAGAAATCAAAGCTTGAATCGACTAAGTTTGGTTCTGATGTTGCATTCATTACTCTGTGGCACCCTGATTTTAATGGTGTGGAGCAAGTGACACATGGGAGTAAGGAACCAGTGGTGATTGATGGTCCAGGTGAATACGAAATGGGAAGCGTCGCTGCACGCGGATTTGGGGTAAAAACTACCTACGATAAACTCGAAACATATAACACCATCTATCAAGTCCAGATGGAAGAAATGAATCTCGTGTTCTTCGGTGCGCTCGGTGATCCAGAGATTGATCCAAAGATTCTTGGAGAACTTGGCGATATCGATATCCTTTTTCTTCCAATCGGAGGTGGTGACGTACTCTCGGTACCACAGGCGAGTAAGCTTGCGGTCAAACTTGAAGCAAAGCTCATTATTCCGATGCACTATGATGCAGACACGCTCAAACTCTTTCTCAAAGAAGAGGGACAAGAAGGCCTTAAGCCAGTCGATAAGCTCACTATTAAACGAAAGGAAGTAAATGCAATGGAGGGTGAAGTGGTGGTAATCAAAAGCTAAATAATATAATGGCTGGCTCTTTCAACAAACTTAGAAAAAAGCCGAAGCATGTTCGCGATAACGTCGCCTTTGGAGTGGCCAGTGGATTTACTTTTATGGTTGCGATTGCGTGGTTTTTGGTTGGATTTGGCGGGGAATCAAAATCTCCTGAAATAACGACCGAAGAAACCAACGGTGCATTCTCGACGCTTTTAAAGCAAATACAGGAGCAGGTGGCGACAGTCAAAGAAGGAGTAAAAGAGGACACAAAAGCTTCTTCGACTATGTCGAGTGTTACGGGGGAATGGGGATTATCTGCCCAAAATGCCAGTTCATCAAACAGTGTTGCACCAAAAGAAGCAGCTATTATGATTATCACTTCTTCAAGTACCACGGGAACGACCTCCACCCATGTGACTCCAAGTGTGCTATACTAGCCAACGTTTATTGAGAGATTAGTCAGTATTTATGCCGAAAAAGACACCAGCCCCAGAACCTCAAATCACACCTGAACGAGGTATCGTCGTCCAAAGTATCACGGGCGAAATGGAAACTGCGTACCTCGACTATGCAATGTCGGTTATTACATCGCGCGCACTTCCAGATGTGCGTGATGGTTTGAAACCAGTACACCGACGTATCCTCTACTCAATGCGTCTCAATGGACTTACTTCAACAGCAAAGTTTAAGAAGTCAGCCACGGTAGTGGGAGACGTACTTGGTAGTTTCCACCCTCACGGCGACTCGGCTGTATATGAGTCGATGGTAAAACTTGTCCAGCCGTTTTCCACACGTTATCCACTGGTTATTGGACAGGGTAACTTTGGTTCCATCGACGGGGATAGTGCTGCGGCATATCGTTATACTGAAGCAAAAATGTCTAAAGTGGCAGAAGAACTCCTTCGCGATCTTGAAAAGGATACGGTTGATTGGCGACCAAACTTCGATGGTACTAAGAAAGAGCCGACAGTACTTCCTGCAGCAGCACCAAACCTTCTTTTGCTTGGTTCGCTTGGTATTGCTGTGGGTATGGCGACCAATATCCCGCCACACAATCTTCGAGAAATCGCCGCTGCTGTTGCACACTTAACTGATAATCCTGACGCATCTACCGATGACCTGTTAAAATTCGTAAAGGGCCCAGATTTTCCAATGGGGGCCATTGCGTTTAACCAAAAAGATATTGCGCACGCATACGCCAATGGTCGTGGTGGGGTGGTGGTCCGTGGTGAAGCGGAAATTGTTGAAGATAAACGAGGAGCGTTTTCAATTATCATTACGTCGATTCCGTTCCGGGTAAACAAAGCCGACCTGCAAGAAAAAATTGCTGATTTAGTACGTGAAAAGAAGATTGAAGGTATTCGTGAAATGCGCGATGAATCAACGAGCGACATTCGTGTGGTGATTGACCTTAAGACTGGTGCGCAACCGCAAACCGTTCTCAATAAGCTCTACAAACACACTCAGCTCGAAGACACCTTCCACTACAACATGGTGGCGCTTGTCGATGGGATTCCGCAGACACTTTCACTTAAGGTGATTCTTCAGGAATACATCAAGCATCGTTCGGAAGTGATCCGTCGTCGAACACAATACGATTTAAATAAAGCCCAAGACCGTGAGCATATTTTGCTCGGTCTTAAGAAAGCGCTCGATCATATCGACGCTATCATTAAACTCATTCGGGCTTCGAAAGACGTACCAACAGCCCACGCTGGTTTGATGAAAGAATTTAAATTCTCCATCATTCAGGCGCAGGCTATTCTCGATATGCGACTTCAAAAGCTCGCTGGTCTTGAACGTAAAAAAATTGAGGACGAGCTTAGAGAAATTCAAAAGTTGATTAAGGAGCTGGAAGCGATCTTGAAGAGTAAGGCAAAAATGTTGTCGATACTAAAGACAGAGCTACAAGAAGTGGCTGACAAGTTTGGTGACGACCGACGTACCAAGATTGTAAAAGGAGGTGTGAAGCAACTCAATCCCGAAGACTTGGTGCCAGATGAAGAGAGTGTGCTCGTACTCACTGCTGGTGGTTATGTGAAGCGTACAAATCCATCAGAATACAAGGTGCAAAAGCGCGGAGGTGTCGGGGTGATTGATTTAAATACCAAAGAGGAAGATGTCGTAACAACACTGCTTACCACTTCAGCTCACAGCGACCTTCTCTTCTTTACCAATATGGGTAAGGTGTACAAGAGTAAGATGTACGAAATCCCAGAAGGAAAGCGTGCAACGAAAGGTAAATCAATCATGAACTTTTTGCCACTGACTTCTGAAGAGAAGGTGACATCTGTGCTCGCCGTTCGCAAGGAAGAATGGGATGGTGATTGGGGACTTATGATGTTCACCCAAAACGGTGTGGCGAAAAAGAGTGATGCTTCGGCATTTAAAGATGTTCGTCGAAGTGGACTCATTGCGATTACCCTCAAAGACAATGACTCGCTCATTGCGGCGCGCTTCGTAGGAAAGGGCGATGAGCTATCGCTCGTCACTCGTGGTGGACAATCAATTCGCTTTAAAGAAGCCGATGTCCGCGAAATGGGACGAACTGCCTCAGGTGTAACAGCAATGAAGCTCGGTAAAGGCGACGAGATCGTATCAGCTGAAGTGTTTACAAAGGGTGCAAAGGACTTAGAGATTCTTGTGGTAACCGAAGATGGGTATGGAAAGGCAACTCCAGCGAAGGAATACAAGGTACAAAATCGTGGCGGTTCTGGTATTAAGACCGTTAAGGTGACTGATAAAACTGGAAAGGTCGTGTGTGGAATCATTATCTCTGCCGAAGAACGAAAGGAAGGTGAGCTCGTGATTATGAGTAAGAAGGGACAAGTGATTAAGCTTCCTTTGAAGGATGTGCCAACGCTTGGTCGCGATACGCAAGGTGTCCGTGTGATGAAGATGCGAGCGGGGGATCAGATTGCCTCTGTAGTATTTGTTTAAAATTCCAGAAAGCACCCATCTGCTTCGTTGTCGTTCAGTAAAATAACTTTCATCGTACATAAAGTACGTCTCAAGTTATTTTCTTCCGACGCCTCGCATCTCGGCACTTTCTGAAATTTTAAATTCCAGTAAGTATAATAAGAAAACAGGCAGGACCTTGGTCCTGCCTGTTTTCTTTTACACATTAATCTAAACAGAGAACTCTCCAACCATATATAATAAGAACAATGACTGAAACATCAGAAAGTACTTTTGTCGTACCAGACATCGTCGTGTCGCATTTTCACTTAAAGTCTGGCGATGTAATTGCAGACTTCGGCGCAGGAAGCGGATACTTCCTAAAAGCCTTGTCGAGTCGAGTCGGTACTGACGGACGAGTGTATGCGTGCGAGATTCAAAAAAGTCTTGTTGAAAAAGTAAGTGAACAAGCACGGACACTTGGACTCAATAATATCCACCCAATGTGGTGCGACCTTGAGGAGTCAAACGGTATTAAAATAAAAGAGGAGACACTCGATGTTGGTATTCTCGTGAATACACTCTTCCAGATTGAAAATAAGCAGGTGGGTATTATCGAAATGGCACGTACCATTCGCTCAGGCGGTCGTCTCATTATTATTGATTGGACGGACTCAGCGGGGGGGATGGGACCGACCGAAAACCATGTTGTTTCACTCTATGATGCAGTGACGCTTTGTGAGGCAAATGGATTTGTTTTAGAACGGGAGTTTGAAGCGGGGAGTCATCATTACGGGTTAGCATTTAGAAAACTATGAAATTACGACCATTTGAATTAGGTCTTGTTGTTGTTTTTCTCGGTCTTATAATCACCGCGCTAATTTTTCTTTCTGCTTATAAAAAACCTGAAAATACGGACGGTCCAGTTGTTGGCGTAGTAAGTATATGGGGGGTACTTCCACAAGAAGTAGTCGCACCAATCCTCAGCGAAATCATAAAAGCCGACGAAGCATATGATCAAGTGTCATACCGATCAGTTGAGATAGATCGTTTCAATGATGAGCTAGTCAATGCACTTGCTGATGGTCAGGGTCCAGATATCATACTTATTTCCCATGAACAACTCGTTGAAATGCGACGCCGGATTCAACCAATCTCTTATGAATCATTTCCGATTCGTGACATAAAAAACATCTATATTGATGGCGCACAGATATTCACACTTTCAGATGGTCTGTATGCATATCCTATAGCAGTTGACCCGCTTGTAATGTATTGGAATCGTGATCTTGTTACTACCGATGGCTTTCTTGAGGCCCCAGAAACATGGGAAGAAATGGTAAATGAGTACCTACCAACACTCATTAGACGCAATCCAGACCGTTCAATCACGCGTAGTGTTGTTGCGTTCGGTGAATACGGTAATGTGAGAAACGGGTTCGGAATTATCTCAATGCTTTTGATGCAGGCGGGTACCAAGGGGGTTGTAGATGAAAAAGGACCTACTTATCGTATTGAACTTAATCAATCCAGTGATGGCTCGAGCGAACCACTTCGAGTCGTTTCAGATTTTTACACACGTTTCAGTAAGCCAACGAATAGCCTCTATTCTTGGAACCGTTCATTTAGTAGCGATCTTGATCGATTTATTAGTGGAGAATTGGTCTTTTACTTTGGCTATGCTAGTGAGGGTCCAGAAATTGAGAGACGAAACCCTAACCTTAGCTTTGATATTGCAGAAGTCCCGCAGGGCGCCGCGTCAACAGTGCGCCGTACCTATGGACGGTTTTACGGATTAGCCGCACTTCGTTCTTCAGATAATCTGACAGGAGTGAGTGCGGTCCTTAAAACATTTGGCGGTAAAGATGTTTCCGAAAAAATATCAAAGAGCGCTGCTATGGTGCCAGTATTTAGAGGGTCTGTCAGTGGAGGAAGTAATGACACCTACGGACGGATATCTTTCAAATCTGCCACCATTGCATTCGGTTGGTTGAATCCAAAACTTTCTAAATCAAACGAAATTTTCCAGACGCTGACCGAAGATATTAATGAGAATCGACGTGATGTTAGCGGAGCTGCTAATGACGTTATTGAACGTTTAGAACAAGAGTATAATTAATAAGCGTATGGAAACAATCATCAAACAGAAACTATCATTTATAGCAATCACCACTTGGCTTATACTCGCCACACCATGGCTTGTGGGTGCCCAAGCCTCACAAGGTCTTGAAAATCCCCTAAGAGTTAGTTCCATTCAGGAGTTATTGCTAATTCTTCTCAATCTGGTGATTATCATTGCCACACCGATTGTCGTCCTCTTTATTATTCTTGCTGGCTTCAAATATGTAACGGCACGTGGAAACCCAGCTCAAATTCAGGAAGCAACCCAAGCACTCACCTATGCAATTATTGGTGGGGTACTTATCATTGGGGCTGTGGCTATTGCAGATATTATTAAGAACCTCGTCAACGCATTTTAAATAGGTATGCAAAACACACCAACTACTTTCAAAGGTCTTGTCGGAGTAATTATTGATTTCATCAATATCCTCATTCCCGTACTTTTTGGTCTACTCTTCTTGTATGTTATGTGGAAGATTATCGATGCCTGGATAATTAACGCTGGGAATGAGACTAAACGTGAAGAGGGTAAACAAATGGTCGTAGTGGCGGTCGTGGTATTTGTACTCATGGTAAGTGCGTGGGGAATCGTTGCGCTTATTAAACAATCAGTCTTTGGCTAGTCAAAATCTTGTTTTTACTGTTTAATAAAAGAATTAACCCTAATACATCATTTATGTCACGCATTATTGGCTTCTTGCTCCTCAATATCGCATTTATTCCTTCGCTCGCTTTCGCCCAACTTGCATCACGCCAAGGCGGTGGTGCGGGCGTTGAGCAGTTGATGAAAAATATCCTCGACTTTGCTAACTCAGTACTCATCCCATTCATTATTGGTATCGGGTTTCTTTTCTTTGTGTGGGGAATGTTCCAGTACTTCATCGCTGGTGGTGCAAATGAAGAGTCAAAGGAAAAGGGGAAGAGTCTTATGATCAATGCCACTATTGGTTTTGTTGTTATCATTGTCTTCTTTGGCATCATCAATATGCTTACAAGCAGCACTGGTCTTGAAGGGCAGTACATCAAAAACGTCCCTACGGTAATCGTTCCAGAATAATTGGTTATGCACAGGCACTGTCATTTAATGACAAAAAGTCTTTGTTTCTCAATTATAATTAAACAAACGTAGTCACGTTGTTAATCATTTACATAGTTAGTATGAAACGAATTATCTATACACTAAGCAGTTCAGCTTTATTAATGGCTCCATTTGCGCATGCGCAAATTACTTCACCAGGTGGAGGCGGTGGCGAGTTTCAAGAACTTCTAAAGAATATTCTTGACTTCACAAACACCGTTCTCATTCCATTCATTATTGGTATCGGCTTCCTTGTATTTGTGTGGGGAATGTTCCAGTACTTCATCGCTGGTGGTGCTAACGATGACAAGAAGGAAAAGGGAAAGAGCTTAATGATTTACGCAACGCTTGGCTTTGTACTCATTATTGTTTTCTGGGGTATTGTCAACCTCCTCACAAGTAGTCTCTTCAGTAATTCAGATATTACTGGTCCAAATAATGTACCGACAGTACCAAACACTATTCCTTAAGTAGTGAACACTATACAAAAAACGACAGGTCTTCCACCTGTCGTTTTTTTGTATTCCCACCAATTGCTTCTAAAACTAATAACCTATGCTAGTATTTCAAATATGTCACCAGCACAGCAAACAGCAGTTGCGGAAGCCAATAGTTTTGTTGATAAATTTAACAACGCCATACTGTTTCCGCTTATTGCACTTTTATCGGCTGTCGCATTTTTTATATTTTTGTTTGGTTGTGCTGAGTATGTCATGAACGCCAGCAATACCGCAGGTCGCGAGAAGGGTATAAAGCACATTACGTGGGGAATTATCGGTTTGGTGGTAATGGTCTCGGCCTGGGCGATTCTCCGTATCGCAGCGGGGACGTTTGGCTTGGATCAAGAGCTCAGCTGTGCCAATGACCCAACTGGAAGTGGTTGTGATTCAGTGTTTCAGGTTAGCCCATAAAGAAAAGGCCCCGACGGAAGTCGGGGCCTGTTTAGGTAAAGAACAGTAGGAATATTATTTTGAGAGCGCTTCGAGCGTAGCTTTGTCGAAGCGAGCAACTGCGCCTGGTTGATAGTCAGCTGGAGCGATGAAAATCGGAAGCTTTGTGAGTCCGAGACGCATCATCTCTTCGCGATTAAACACCACCCTGCCTTGACCGTCGATAGCTCCAGGATAACCAGTTTGCACATGGGCAAACTCGTCAACTGTTCGTCCACGAAGGACAGAGCTTTGGTTGTCGAAGGCGAGCTTGGGAATACCTGTCTCGCGAAGATCAAGGACCATGAATGGTTCATCCCAGCACGATTGCAAATCAAGGACCATTCCTGTAGCTGGTACCATCGTATTAATTTGCTTATCAGGGCAGAGCGCATCCTCCTTTTCCCAAGTGGAAAAGATGATGAGCGATCCAGCGACGGCCGTAAACCCAATGAGCCATTCGGCCACATGGACTGATTTTTCACGACTTTCTTTGTTCATTCGGAACAAACCGATAATGATGATAAGACCGACAATGCCGACTCCATACCACCACAATGGAACGTCTGGACCGAGAATGGATTCCTGGAGTGACACGAGGTCACCCCAGAAGTACCAGCAGATGAAGCCTATGACGACAGTGATTGCTGTCGCCCAAATACCCTGGTTGGTTCTCGAAGACATAGTTGCCCCGAGCGAGCCATTGTAAGGCATTCTGAGGCTACCGCGACGACGAAGGGAGTTTGCTCCAATCGCTGTCGCTATTATTATGAATGCGAAAAGCCAAGCAGGCATTGTAAATTACTCCTCTGTTTTGCTCTCGATTCGATTCGGAGCAGGTTTGGTTTTCAACATTGCACCGACCACCGAAGCTGCCTGTGCCATACCATCTCCGCCAAATATGACAGCGTTGCCACCCTTGGCGATTTCGCGAGCAACTTCCGCTGCTTGGACTTCGGCGCCAGTGACACCAAGATTCTCCGCTAGCTTCTTTTGACCCGCAGCACGGCCGATGAGCGTCTGTTCTTCAAGTACTCGTGCAGCTTCGGCCTCAGCTTCGCCTCGGGCGATGATGAGGGTTTTTTCTGCACGACTTTCAAACTCTGCTTCAGTGGCAGCACTAATGGCCTTATTCAACTTGTGATGAAGCGGAATCAGCTTCACATTTGCACCCACAATATCGATACCCCAGTCGCGGGTACGACGGATGAGTCTCGCGTGGAGGTGAGCATGAATCCAGGCCATGTTCTGATATGCTTGAGCTACGCTGATGGTGGGGAGAATACGCTGCAAGACAGTGACCATCTCGTCTTCGATTTGATCATTCACACGCTTGATAGCGTCTTCGCCACCACCCATTTTCCCAATGAAGGTAATGGCGTTTTTGATACGCCACCTCACAATCGGTACCACTTGCGCAGTGACACGTTTACTGAGGCCATCAGAAGGAACGACGGGTTGGAAGTCGATGGTGGGAACACCATATTTGCTCTTCTTGTCCCCGACTGTAGTATTATCGGTAGTTTCGATTGACTCCAATTCTTCAAAATCAAAATCAGTGTACTCGGACCATTCCTTCTTGCCCTTGATTGGGCTGTCTGGAATGTTGTGAGCAGCATGTTCGACATCAGCGGGATTGACCTTGTGAATTTCCGCCACAGTGAAGAAATCTTTCAATTTCTCCATAGCTTTTGTTTCGTCGATTGATTCGTTGAACGTCACGCGAATCGGAGGTTTTTTACCTTCAGGTAAGCTGTTGGTATTGTCGAGTTCACCATGATAGATGTTTTCTGGTTCATCCGGAAATTCTTTCTGGATGACTCGTCCATCGAGTCGATCGATCTGGTAAAGACCGAGCGGTGCGAAGGGGAGACCTGAGTGGAGCGTATCGACTGGCTTTCCAAAGAAAGTCAGTACGGCGATTTGATCAGGACCAATCGGCTGATTCCAACGGAACGAAAAACCAACGTATGCAACACTCGCCCAGAAGGTAAGCCATGCATAACTTATAGGTTGTCCGAACACAAAGGATGGATCGCTCAATAGAGCGACACCTGTAGTCAGGGCGAGTCCGACTGCTGTAGTAATGAGGAAACGACGACCTTTGCTATTCTCCTCACTCGGCAATTTGATTGCGAAACGAGGGAGTAAGCCAGAAAGTCCGACCTTGAAGTCTTCAATGAGTCCGTTCATAAGAGATATTCCTTTGTCAAAGTGGGCAGATGTGCCCATGAATTCAAACTGGAAGGAAGTCTAGCTTTGTGGGGTAGAGCCCTCCCATTCCACTTACTATGATACTACACTTTTAACTAAAAGTCAAGTAAGAGGGGCTTGCAAGAGCCTTGATTTATAAGGGTATTTGGGAGTATGATAGTGCATTATGAAAAATACTCTTGGTAAAGACCTACGCTCGGCAGAAGAGAAGCGAGCTGCTGTTAGAGCCGACATCCGGCCGCGTACCACTGTGTCATTTTATCGGTATGTGAAAATCGAGAATCCAGAGGCTTTTCGACGCAAGCTTTTAGCTAAGTGGAGTGAGTTTGAGTGTCTTGGTCGTATCTATGTGGCGCATGAAGGCATCAATGCGCAGATGAATGTATTGACCCAGTACTGGGCAGAATTTGATGCGTGGGTGCAGGCACAACCAGAGCTTGCTGGTATCCCGTACAAGATTGCGGTTGAGGAGGGAGAAGTGCCGTCATTTTTTAAACTCACTATTAAAGTGAAAGATAAGATTGTCGCTGACGGACTGGATGATGCGAGTTTTGATGTAACCAACACAGGCGCATATCTTACCGCAGCTGAGATGAATGAATACATCAATGACCCTGATGCTGTTGTGGTTGATATGCGTAATAACTACGAAAGTGAGGTTGGGCACTTTGAAAATGCGATTACACCAAACGTAGTGACGTTTCGTGATGAGCTCGTAAAGACACCAGAGCTCTTAAGGATTCATAAAAATAAAAAAGTCGCACTGTATTGTACTGGTGGAATTCGTTGTGAGAAAGCGAGCGCATGGCTAAAGCATAATGGCTTTACCGATGTACGACACCTTAAGGGAGGAATTATTGATTATGCTCACCAAGTGAAAGAGCAGGGGCTCGAAAATAAATTTAAGGGTAAGAACTTCGTGTTTGATGAGCGACTCGGTGAACGAATTGGCGGTGAAATTATTTCAACTTGTCATCTTTGTAAGAAAAGCAAGAGTGATACGCACTACCACTGTAAGAATCAGATTTGCCACACGCTGTTTATCGGATGTGATGATTGTATTGAGAAAAAGCAAGGGTATTGTTCGGTACGGTGTAGACTTGTTGATAAGCTTCCTGCGAAGCAGAAGAAAGTAGTGGCTCGTCACTACAATCAGTTGATTCGTAAGCGGCAGAAGTTTGAGAAGACGAGGTTGGTAGGAGTGTAATAAAATGGCCGGCGCAAAACGCCGGCCATTTTATTTGTGCGTGGAAGAGTTGAAAAGACATAGGGTGTCTTTTCAAAAGCTCCACTTTTAAATAGTCTCCCAGACTATTTAAACCTGACTGTCCTTTTGTTCTATAAACCGAACACTGTGCGCAAGAGAGGACTCGAACCTCCACGGATTGCTCCACTGGTTCCTAAGACCAGCGCGGCTACCATTACGCCACTTGCGCAATGCAGGCGAGTATAGCAGATTTCGTAGAAATGGGGAATTGGCTCTGTGGTCACGAATCACTAAGTATAGCCCCTTCCCTGACGCAGGTTACTAAGTGTTCTCACCAGCTTCGCTGGTTGCGAGCACTAAGTACCTGCTGTCCCAGCTCGACTGTTTTTCTCCCTAGGAAAGGGGAGAAAAACATGTCTCCGCTTCACATACGAGCACGAAAGCAAAGCAGTTTGCTTTCTAAAGAAAATGACCATTCCTAGGAATGGTCATTTTCTTTACTCATATGTGCGCCCTCAAGGGCTCGAACCTTGGACCGTCTCCTTAAGAGGGAGCTGCTCTACCAACTGAGCTAAGGGCGCATATCTTGGTCGGGAAGAGTGTACCTGAAAACGTTAGAGCTGACAAGCGCAAGACTCGGTCACAGATAAATTTCTTTCAGAAATTTTCCGCGACCCCGCCTCACTCATTCGCTGGCTCACATCGTTCCGGCTTTCGAGTCCCGCCCGCAAGCAAAGCAGTTTGCTTGCTTCCCGGCACTATTAAAATCAAAACCGCACATGTGTGCGGCTAGGATTTTATATAGTGCCGGGAGCGGGACTCGAACCCGCACGCCGTTTAACTGACAAAGGATTTTAAGTCCTTCGCGTCTACCATTCCGCCATCCCGGCACACGGGACATATGAAATCATATGCATTTGAGACTATGTATCCCTCGTGTTTGGTAAAACCAAACCCGTGAGTCCTGGGCGGGAATCGAACCCGCGCATGAAGGATTTGCAGTCCCCAGCGTTTCCACTTCGCCACCAGGACGGTGCTTTTCAAAAGAAAAGTTCCCGTACTTTAGCACATTACGAGGTCGTCTCAAAACAGTATTTTCTAATATTACTGGTATACTTTTCTTATATGAAAGAAGTAGCAAAATGGCGACAAAGCAAAAAAGCACGCCTCATTATCATTATTGGATTACTAGTAATAGTGGCACTCCTTGCGTTTTTCTTTGAGAAGTTACGATTGTGGATGCTCGGAATAGGAATAGTCCTTTTGGCAGCACTCGGCATGGAAGTCTCTAATACTGATTTGGATTTAGGAAAATTAATGAGCGGGGAGTCAGTTCAGGAATCATTGATAAAGCGTGATGTGTCTGGTAATCCAATTTTTGGAGCGACTTGTGAGGAAAATGTCTATAATTGTGGTGACTTCAGTACACAAAAAGAAGCACAAGAGGTGTATGATACCTGTCACACTTCAGAGAACCCAGATCGGCATGGTTTGGATAGAGATGGTGACGGCATTGCGTGCCAGAGTCTTCCAGCCGGTACTTAGTGTAAAAAAGCAGTCCATATGGACTGCTTTTTTATTGTTCGCTTTTTTGCTTCTCAATATCTCGCATCACTTCGTCGACGTGTTGTCGGTGTCGTTCACCAGCGTCAATAAAGAATTCAAGGTTTGGAATTCGCTTTAATCTGGCATTTTCCTTGAGGTATTGTCTGAGCTCAGTTGCACTTCGTTTGAGGAAAATAAGTGCGTCCTGTTCTTTTCCGTCTGGAATAGTGGTGAAGAAGATAATCGCTCGCTTCAGATCGGGTGATATATCGACACGGGTGATAGTAATGAGAGGGTTAGTGTTGGCTTCGTGTTGAATGAAAGTCGCAGCACATTCTTGAATGATATTGCCGACTCGGCCTTGGCGTTCTGACATATGATGATTACGTGATTACGGTGTCGTACGGCTTAAGATAGTCGCCAGGAGCAATTTCGGCACGCGTTTCAACCTGCATTCCGAATTCACCCTCTTCAACTTGTTGTACGTCCGATTTGTATTGTTGAAGATTTTTAACAACACCAGTCCCTATTTCAATGTCGCGACGGAGGATGTGTACACGTTGGTTGAGTTTTATGACACCTTCCTCAATACGTCCACCAAGTACATGAGTGTACTTCTGGGTGCTGAAGTGCTTGAGAATCTTTGCGCTTCCCGTCTCAACCTTCTCTTCTTTCTTGGGAGTGCGATTTTTAAGGGCTGTATTGAGCCAATCTGAAAGTTCATAAATGATGTCAAAGGTGTCAATTTCAACATTGAGGCGTTCAGCCAATTCCTTTGCTGCTCGTTCGACCTTTACATTAAAACCAACAATAATTGCGTCGCTGGTAGCGCTGACATTTTGTACATCGTTTGAGGTGATATCGCCGACTGTAGCATCAATGACTTTCACGCTAATACGGTCTGATTCAAATTTGCTGAGCTCATGTTGAATCGCTTCGAGTGTTCCGTAGACGTCAGCTTTTATAAGAATGGGTACCATCGGAAGAGCCGAACGTTTAGCAATAGTGTTTGGAACAACTGTCTCGTTTTTCTTTTCGAGAATCGCAGCTTCTGCCTCTTTTTTAGTCGCCACAGTGTAGAAGCTCATACCGACTTCGGGAATATCATTGAAGCCAACAATCTGAACTGGTGTTGAAAGACTGGCAGTCTTCACTGGCTTACCAAGAAAATCTTCCATGATACGTACTGGTGAGAAGGTAGTACCAGCAACTACAAACTGACCGCTCTCCAAGGTGCCATTGTTGATGAGGAGGGTGGCGGTGTTGCCACGCTTTGTGTCGATGTTGCTCTCAATAATTTTTCCAGTTGCTGGAGCATTTGTGTCGCCTGTGTGTTCAGAAAGGTCGGCGGTCAAAATAACGAGGTCGAGGAGATCTGAGACACCTGTACCTGCTTTTGCAGAAATCGGTGCCCATGGGATGTCACCGCCCATTCCTTCGATATATATCTCGTTTTCGATAAGGCTAGCTTGGGTACGGTTTATGTCTGCACCGGGCTTGTCGATTTTGTTGATGGCGACAACAAATGGAATGTTTGCTTGTTTGATTGAAGCGAGGGCTTCAAGTGTTTGTGGCTTAACCCCATCTTCAGCCGAAACAATGAGAATTGCCACGTCAGCCACATCTGCACCACGAAGGCGCATCTTTTGGAATGCCTCGTGTCCAGGAGTATCAAGAAAAGTGATGGTTTCATCAGCACCATCCTTGGTTTTGTGCTTCACAACATACGCCGAGAGATGTTGTGTGATGCCACCAGCTTCTTTATCTACAACGTTACTCTTACGAATATAGTCAAGAAGGGTGGACTTTCCGTGGTCGATATGACCCATAATAACCACGACAGGGGGTCGCTTGATGATGTTGGGTGTTTTGGCTCTCTTGGACATAATAAATGGCTGATACGTCATAAAGCGCCTAATGAGGCGCTACTAATAATTGTTGTGTGGCAGTATAGCAGAGATTTACAGAATTAACACCTCATGTCATGATTTTGGCATGTTTAAGAAAACTCGTGTTTATCTGGATCATGCCGCCGCGACCCCGCTGGGAAAAGCGGTATTTTTGGCGATGAAACCGTATTTGACCGAAGTGTATGGAAACGCGAGCGCAATTCACACCGAAGGGCTGGTTGCGAGACAGGCAGTTGATACTGCTCGCGCGCGAGTAGCAAGTACACTCCAAGTTAGACCTGAATGTGTGACCTTTACAAGTGGTGGAACTGAATCAAATAACATTGCGCTCATTGGTGTGATAGAGCATCTTCTTTCCCGAGGTCGGTCCTTGGGTGAGATGGAGGTGGTGACGACGCGCATTGAACATCCTTCGGTGATGGAAACGATGAGAGTACTTGAAGCGCGAGGTGTTGTGGTGCGATACGTCGGGGTAACAGAAGAAGGACTAGTGAAGCTCGATGAATTGCAAACACTACTTTCAGAAAAAACAGTATTGTTTTCAGTTGCATACGCAAACAGTGAGATTGGCGTTGTGCAAAAGGTACGAGCAATAAAAAAAGTATTAGATACAGCAGAAAAGAAATTTAAAACAAAAATATTTTTTCATGTTGATGCAGCACAGGCCCCGCTTTGGCTTTCCTGTCAGATGGAAACGGTGCATGCTGATTTGCTCGCGCTTGATGTGGGGAAGTGTAATGGACCTAAGGGTGTGGGGATTTTGGTGCAGAGTCGTCGGGTACAAGTTCGACCAGTTCTCTTTGGAGGCGGACAGGAGAGCGGTCTTCGTCCAGGAACAGAAAATGTTGCTGGTATGGTGGGGGCAAGTGTAGCACTTGAACTCGCACAGAAGGATTTTAAAAGACGAGCAGAAAAAGTGTCCGGGGTGCGTGACGCGGGTATTGCACACATGCTTAAAGAAATTCCACAGGCTGTACTCAATGGAGTATCTGGCGAAGATCGACTTGCCAATAATATTAATATTTCGATTCCGGGACTTGATACAGAATTCGCTACTGTAGTCCTTGATAAACATGGCTTTGCGGTCAGTACGAAGTCAGCCTGCGCAGGGGCTGGCGGGGCAGAGAGTGCGGTGGTGAAAGAAATCTCAGGTGACTCAGCTCGCTCCCGCGCCACGCTGCGCATCTCACTTTCTCCAGAAACTAAACTAACCGACATAAAGGCACTCACAATTATTTTAAAGGCGCATATCGAGAAAATGTCCTCTTTGACTAATCTTTAGTTTCATTGCAATATAGGATTATTCGTTGCGTACTATGAATGAACGGCTGATTTATACCGTCTCTGGTTGCCTGACTGAACTGACTTACGTGACATAATTAACTTGAACTATGCCTAATTTTCACAATTTTACATCAAAGGCCAAAGAAGGGATTCGGAAGGCACATGAGCTCGCTATTGAGCGAGGACAAAACCATGTTGGTACAGGACATCTTTTAACTGCACTCGCGATGCAAGACGAGAGTGTGGTGATTGCGATTCTCGACCGTCTTGATATTGATATCATTGCGTTTACTGATCTCCTCCTTGAGTCGCTCGAGACGCCTGAAGTTCAGAACACCATCTCACAGTCGTACCAGCTATACCTCACTCCTGAGCTCGCAAAGGCACTTGAGTATTCTGCGGTGTATGCGGAAGAACTCGGGGATTCATATGTGGGTGTCGAGCACCTTTTTGTTGCACTGCTTGAACATCCAGGAGCAGCCATTGATCTTTTGCAACGAAGCGGTCTTCAGAAAGATCGAGTGCGTTCGACGATTAAGGAACTTCGTGACAATAATATTAGCGACGCACAATCACCAAAAAAGTTCCGTACACTTTCGAAGTACACTCGCAATCTCACCAAACTCGCTCAAGAAAATAAGATTGACCCAGTGATTGGTCGTGACTCGGAAATTCAACGAGTGATTCAGATTCTTTCTCGTCGTACAAAAAATAATCCTGTCCTCATTGGAGAAGCGGGGGTCGGGAAGACAGCAATTGCTGAAGGGCTTGCACAACAAATCGTGCTTGGACAAGTACCTGTCTCAATTAAGGATAAGGAGATTCTCTCGCTTGACCTCGGCCTCTTGGTGGCGGGGACAAAGTTTCGAGGAGAATTCGAGGAGCGTCTAAAAGCAGTTATGAAAGAAGTCGAAAATGCTTCAGGTCGGATTATTCTTTTTATTGATGAACTTCACACTATTGTTGGTGCAGGACAAGCGGACGGTTCGATGGATGCTTCAAACATGCTGAAACCAGCGCTTGCTCGTGGTGAAATCCGCGTGATCGGAGCGACGACGCTCAAGGAATACCAAAAGCATATTGAACGTGATCCAGCGCTTACCCGTCGTTTTCAGCCTGTGTATGTAAACGAACCATCACCTGAAGACACCGTCGCGATTCTCCGAGGTTTGGCCGAAAAGTATGAACTTTTTCATGGGGTACGTATTACTGACGATGCAATTCTTGCTGCAGTAAATCTATCGTCGCGCTATATCACCGACCGCTTCTTACCTGACAAAGCAGTTGATCTTATTGATGAGGCTGCATCAGCACTTCGCATCTCACTTGAGAACAAGCCCGAAGAATTGGTGATCGCTGACCGTGCGGTTCGTCGTCTTGAGATCGAGCGAGAAGCACTCCGAAAGGAACTGGAAATCACCTCCAATGCAAAGAAGATTAAAGATCGTACCAAGGAAATTGAAAGAGAAATTGGTGAGCTCCGTGAGAAGACTGCAGTACTCGAAACCAGGTGGAGTAACGAACGAGAGGCACTTGATGCAATTGGGGAACTAAAGAAAGAACTTGAAGAACTTCGAAACGAAGCCGAAGCGGCTGAAGCAACAGCTGATTTGATTCGTGCAGCAGAGATTCGCTACGACTCTATTCCCTCTGCTGAAAAAGAACTTAATGAACAACAAAAGAGACTCAAAAAAATTCAGCGTACGAGCCGTCTCCTTAAAGAAGAAGTCTCTGAAGAGGATATTGCGATGGTGGTATCTCGATGGACTGGTATTCCAGTGTCGCGAATGCTTGAAGCAGAAGTCCAAAAACTTGCTCGTATGGAAGAAGTGTTAAAGGAGAAAGTAGTCGGTCAAGATCATGCTGTCAAACTCGTCTCGGATGCGATTAAACGTTCACGAGCTGGTATTGCTGATCCAAATCGTCCAATTGGCTCATTCCTTTTCCTCGGTCCTACTGGTGTTGGTAAGACAGAGCTTTCGCGCGCGGTCGCTGAATTTATGTTTAGTGACCCAGAGGCACTCATTCGTATCGATATGTCTGAGTTTATGGAAAAGCACTCGGTTTCGAAAATTATTGGTTCTCCACCTGGGTATGTTGGTCATGATGAGGGTGGTGGACTGACAGAAAAGATTCGTCGTCGCCCGTATGCGGTAATCCTTCTTGATGAGGTTGAAAAAGCCCATCCAGACGTGTTCA
Source organism: Minisyncoccota bacterium (assembly GCA_017992505.1). Lineage (GTDB taxonomy): Bacteria > Patescibacteriota > Minisyncoccia > Phycocordibacterales > UBA918 > OLB19. The sequence goes on from JAGOON010000002.1 coordinate 46,695, forward strand.
ATGTCCTTTTGCAGGTACTCGACAGTGGACACCTCACCGACGCGAAAGGTCGCAAGGTGAACTTCAAAAATACCGTTATCATCATGACTTCAAATATCGGTTCCGAACACATCGACCGTATGTCAAACTTCGGTTTCAGTGAAGATCATGGAGAAGGTGCGCAATATGCTCAAGCTAAGGACAAGGTAATGGATAGTCTCAAGCATTTCTTCCGCCCAGAATTTCTCAACCGACTTGATGAAACTATTGTCTTTGACCTCCTTACTCCTGAGGTGATTGCTGACATCGTCGAAATTCAAATGGCAGAAGTCATTAAGCGACTTGCCAAGAAAGATATCAAACTTTCAGTTACTGAGGATGTAATGAAATATCTTGCGAAAGAAGGGTATGATCCAAAATTTGGTGCACGACCGCTTCGTCGAGTGATTCAGAGCAAGATCCTCACCCCAGTTGCTAATATGATGGTGGGTGAAGGAATGCTCCAAGGTGGTACCGTAAAAGTCTCAATGAAGAAAGATGTACTTGATTTTGAGATTAAGAAAGCTGCGAAACACAAATCAGTTGTAGATGTACAAAAGAAGGTGGGGAAGAAGTTAATTAAGAAGGAAAAAGAATCTGTAGCGGTGTAGAAAAAGGGCCCAAGATTATATCTTTGGGCCCTTTGCTTATTTTTCTTCACGGGATAATTCAGAATCGCGTTGCATGTAATGAATGATCAGACTGCTTCCTGGCAGGGTATATTTTTTCAATTCACGAAGCTCCTCTCTGGTTTTTGCTCCTTCGATTCGGGGCCGAATGAGTATGAGAAGGCGATCGTTTATGATGTTAATTTCTTCTGAAAATGATTTCTTTCCTGTTGAAAGTGCTAGCACCTCATCGGGATTTTCGAGTGAATTAACATTTGTGCGAAAAGTAGAAATTTCTTGCTCACGAGCAATGTTCACTTTTGTTGCTTGTGGGTCCTCAGGTTGTGGTGATTTTTCACACGCGCTCAAGGCGAGTGTTGTCGCTACCAAAAGTACCATTCTTGCCATAAAGGCCTCCTTTCCAACGGTAAGAGTAATATAGGTGGAGGAAAAAGAAAAGCCTACTCATTAGTAGCAAAAATTTCTTTTGCCAGATTCCATATTTCGGGCTTATTGTGGACAGTATTCATCCAGTACCACCACTCCACACCCCAAAAATAGTAGGTACCAAGTCCAGCTTCTTTGGCAAATAGCACGTTTTCTTTAAACAGATCAGGGTTCATTGATTGCTCTTGGATTTCAAGTTTCGACTCTCTAAGTGGTTTGGCCGTCCAGGGTTCAGCTTGAAGTTCGATACTGATTACAGGTTTCTTATAGACCTGCTTTATGTAGCTAGCTTTGGCGTAATAGAATTGTGGTGCAAGGAAGCTGTATGGGTTAACGCCGAAGGTCTCCTCTGCACCATTCCAAGTACTGCGGTACATCGTGACACCAACTATATCAGCGTGTTCAGCAGCTGTTGTCCAGTCAGAGAGTTCGCCTGATTCTGAAATAATAATTTTCCTTGATGGGTCAAGCTGTTTTACGAGATTAACTTCGGCCTTGATGAGCGAAGTGTTTAGTTCATAATACCAGTCGGGGCAGTCACCAAATTCTAAAAACGGTTCATTTTCGATTTGCCAATACTCAACCGCCTTGGAGTGCTTGTAGCGGTTTGTTACTGTGCGAACGTATTCTAAAATTTCTGCTTGTCGCTCCGTCTCTTCTATATCAAAGACCCAGGGGGGAGTGTGACATTCTGGCCAGCGTCCTGTCTTCATTCCAATGACAAGAATTAACTTCACATCGTTCGCCTCCGCCTCTTTTACTTGATAATCAAGGGAAGAGAAATTATAAGTGTTATTTTCAGGCTCAACTGCATTCCAATTAGTGTGGATTTTTATGTGCTTTACACCAAGATCGTGGATGGTGGCAAAATAGGTTTCTTTCGCATCAAGTCCTAGGTATTCCGCTTGGCTCTCTGAAAAGTTAACACCCCAGGTCATCTCCTCGCTATCAGCCTTGGATATATGAATCCATAAAAAGAGAGGGACTATAATTAGTGCACCACCAAAAAGTGCCCACAAGGCACTTTTTAGGAATCTGGCTCGAAATGCAATAAACATAGAGGCGACAGTAGAATACAGAAAATATGGAATGAGGCAAGCTTTTCTAAAGATGTGTCATAATAAATAGATGGCAGAACTAAAAACGAAGCTTACAAATAAAAGTGTAAGTGCTTTTATTAAGGAAATTGAATCAAAAGAAAAACAAGATGACGCCAAGGCTCTTCTTAAGATTTTTAAAGATATAACAGGATTTCCACCTAAATTGTGGGGAGAGAGCATCGTTGGTTTTGGGTTGTATCATTACGAGTCTACGAGAAGTTCACAGAAGGGAGATTGGCCATTGACGGGCTTCTCACCAAGAAAGCAAAATCTCACCATCTATATCATGCCAGGATTTAAAGAATATGGAGAAATGCTTAAAAGACTCGGAAAACATAAAACCAGTGTTAGTTGTCTATATATTAAAAAGTTGAGTGACATTGATACAAATGTTCTTTCAAATCTAATCAAAACATCAGTAAAAGACATGAAGAGAATGTATAAAGTCACCCGCTAACACCCAAACACTTTTTGGTAAAATTTCGTGCACAGAAGTGCTTTTAACGTTGTATTGTTTGTTACAATAATCATAAATGAGAGAATTGCCACAGGATAAATATGGAGGATTTTTGGCTGTGACCAGAGGCACGTTACTGTTCCTCATTGTCGGTACACTTCTCTTCAGTTTGCTTCTCATTCCGTTTTTTAAGGCAAGGGCGGACATTGTTACTGTTTTTCCAGCGATGCACTCTGTGACAGGATCTCCTGTCGAAGGTTTGGAAAATAGTGTTCAGTACGAATTGATATGGAATAATTTTAGTAACGCTGTGCCTGTTGATGTTGAAATTCACCATACCTTACTAAAATTATCATGGTCATTTTCAGAAGAGCCCTTGCAGGTAAATCCTGAAACAGTAACTGAAGTGTTACAGAGTGAGACTTTACCTGAGAATACTCAAGAAAATTTAGAGCAGGATTATCATGAAATACCAACTCCTGAACCTGTTGTAGAAGAGACACCTATTGTTCCTGAGGTCATAGATACAACCGAAACGACTGCGCCCGCTGAGATTCAACCAGAGCCTGAAGAAAATGTCATCGAAGCAGTATCAATGGGAGAGATATATCCCCTCGCAGTTGCTTCAGTTGATGAAGTGTTGCCACAAGAGCCTATAGCCGTAGAGGCTCTAAGCGAAACCATGGAAGAAGATATTGTCGAAAGCCAGCTTCCTGAAGAACTTGTAGAAGGTGTGTCTGAAGTAGTCCTTCAGGACGGTAGTTTATTTGAGGTCCTCTATTCACTTGATGGACAACAATGGGAAAATTTGGGTTTTGGTAATTTTATTACCCCTGGTGAACTAACTTTTCTACTCCAACAATTCTCTCCGGAAGAAATGGTGAGTTTGCAGATCATGATTCGCTATACACGAAGTCCTGAAGATGCTCGAAAAATCTATTTTGATAATGTTCGACTTGAGTTTGACTATAAAGGGTTAACTGAAGAAGAGATATTACAGCAAGAAGGTAGCGGTCCCGTTGATCAAGTGCCAAATTTTAGCATTAGTTCAGTAAAGGCTGATGTTGAGACTGGAAATATAAGAGCGGTACTACTTGAAAAGGGGGGCATGTTAGAGCTTTGGTACGGTGTTATCAATCCTGGTGCTACGGATGCAACATGGAGTCGATTGGTTAATGATGGTTCAATAGATGTCGATTCTCCAATCGGAATAAGTGGAGAAACAATTTTTTGGCTTGATAAAAATCAACAGACACTTTTTGGTTTTGATGTTAAACGCAAATCATTGTCGGGCACGTCGTTTGTTTCTGACGAAGAGCGAGATTCATTTTTGCAGTTCCAAAAGAGTAATTCAGTGATGTGGAACGCTCGTTTTGACGCCTCGACCAATTCTTTTGAGTTCACAAAAGATTCAAAATCACAATGAAACACTTGACATACTTACTCAATAAACACTTCATTTTCCTCGGTCTGGGAGTATTTTTTGTGGTATATCTGGGATTGTATTTTTTGTACCCTACCATTTTGGGAGGATTGGGAAAGAGTGTTGTCGGTGAATTAGTTGAAACAAAAAAGGCTTTAGCGCATTACCAATTCAACCCCACCGCAGGCACCCTCATCACTGGCTCTGAAACTACCGTCACCTCAGCCGCCATTACCTCTACTGAAG
>JAGOON010000003.1 GCA_017992505.1 Minisyncoccota bacterium
TTGATCTTGGTGGTTCACGAAAGTCCGCCTATACCAATGATTTTAAAGGTAACTTTACAATTACCGTCGCCAACTTTGAAGGTGAAGCTCCTGGTGATATTGCCCTTAATCTTGAACAACCCTTTACTATTTCTTCCGAACAGTACGATGGTGTGCTTTGTATAAATGTACTCGAGCACATCTTTAACTATCAGAACGTGATTAATGAAACTAGGCGTATCTTAAAGCCTGGCGGGCGGGCAATTTTTGCCGTCCCGTTCCTTATTCAAGTCCATCCTAGTCCCCATGACCATTGGCGCTTTACCGCAGAGACTTTGGAACGCCTATTTACCGAAGCTGGTTTTACCGAAATAAACATCGAATCAATTGGTACCGGAGTGTTCGGGGCACAGGTACAAATGATGTATAACGTTCTCCACTTTTCGCTTTTGCGGAGACTAGCCAATACTTTTGCAAAGTTTATGGACAAGCTTGTATCTAAAGTTTTTAAAAAGGATACTTTCAGTAAGCAGTTTTATTCACTTGGGTATGTCGTAACTGCGAGAAAATGAAAACTGAGACACAAAAGATAAAATTAGTTGTCGGAATATCCGATTTCCGAATCGGTGGCGCACAAAAAGTCGTAGCGGATATCATAAAAAACCTCAACCTTTCATTATTTGAGGTGCACCTGATTGTGTTATCAAATCAACCAAATCAAGATACTTTTTACGACCTCGTACCAGCTGAAGTGACTGTTCATAGACTCCACTTCTCTAGTTTTAGAGACGTCTCTTCTTGGAGGCAGCTTTTTATACTCTTAAAGCAAATCAAGCCAGGTGTTGTCTGGTCACACTTATTCTTTAGTAATACTGTTTTTCGAGTACTCAAACCTCTCTTTGGCTACAAGGTCATTACGGTCGAACATAACACCTACGTTAATAAAACGTTTGGTCAAAAAGTAACGGATTGGCTCCTGTCATTTGTTACCTATAAAATAGTCGCTGTTTCAGACTACGTAGCCGAATTTACCGCCAAACAAGAACATATTTCCAAGAAGAAATTTGTCACTATTTTCAACGGTGTAGATGTTGGGTGGTATAGAAGCGAGGCGAGCTCCATGGATGCTACGGCCGTAAAAGCGAGTCTGGGATTTCAAGAGGAGGACAAAGTGGTTGTCTCAGTTGGTCAGCTTATAAAACAAAAAAATCACACGCTTCTCTTGGATGCATTTGCGCAGTTTATTAAAATCCATCCCGAATACAAATTAATAATTCTCGGCGAAGGTCCCCAAAGAAACGAACTCGAAGCGAACATACAAATGCGTGGAATCAATTCATCTGTCAAGTTGCTTGGAGTGCAAAAGAATACGCCAACATTTTATGCTATTAGTGATTTCTTCGTCCTCCCGTCACTTTTTGAAGGATTCGGTCTTGTTTGTATTGAAGCCATGGCCTGTGGTCTTCCTGTTCTCACTACCAAAGTGGCGGGGCCTGACACCTACATAGACGAAGAAGTTGACGGTTTCTTTTTTGCACCGACAGTAGATGATTTGGTCAAGAAGCTTGTACTGATGGCTAGTCTCAGCTCCGAACAAATGACGAAAATGAGACAGTCTGCCGAGAATAAAGCCAGTGAATATGACCTTCGTGTGGCCACACAAAGCTATGAAAAGTTGTTGCGTGATAGTCTCAGTTGAGTCTCAAAATTGCAAAAAACTTCATCGAGTACTATTTTGTTTAGCTGAAAGAAGTGAGGAAATTACTTCTTTTTAAGAATTTCTTTAACGATACGGTTTGAAGCATTTCCGTCAGAGTAGGTGAAGAGTATTTTACGCACTCGCGCACGTTCATTCATATAGAAATCATGTTCTTGAATGGCTACGAGCAGTTCTTGGAATGACCGAGGGTGAGGTCCAGGAGTTAAACTAAGGTAATCATCGTGCAATCCCATTTCCTTGCTATAAGTATCGTAGTCATAGGTATAGAAAATCATTGGCTTATTGAGTAGAAGAAAATCTACATACAGTGAGGAGTAATCCGTAACAAGTACGTCTACTTTTTTAAGATAGGGATAAATATCTAAGCCTGGACTTAGATATGAAATATGTTTAAACGTTTTGCTAATGCCAAGGTCTTTTCGTGCAAATTTTGGGTGTAACAATAACAGTAGGTGATAGTTGAGTTTATCCATCATCGTATTGAGTTGTTGCATATCAAGCGAGAGAAGAGGGTTACTCCCATCGGGTCGAAAAGTGGGGGCATAAAGAAGTATTTTTCTAATACCCCTTGCCTTCAGTGTTTCAGTACAGTTTTCGAGTTCCTCGTGGGCGTCAATCCCAGCTCCTTTGACGATGCTAAATAATACGTCATCTCGGGGGAGTCCTGCTTCTATAATTTTTTCTTGTGGGACAGCAAAGGTCGATTGCATTAGTCTGGCGGTATACGCTGATGCAGCTACGAGTCGGTGGGGTGGGGTAAAAAAACCAGGTTGCAAAAATCTACTTCTTGAGGCTGTGCTATAGGAACTGTCGTTGCCAGTTTTTTTGAGGCCTTTTCCATGCCAAAGTTGGACCACCTTGCTCCCTCCAGTATATTTCCAGAAACGATTCTCTAGATAAGCATCAATGAACGTATACCCTGCTCGTAGCGCATAAAAAGCCCCGGCAAAAGAATGAATGCAGTGAGCATGGTAACCGTGTTCTCGGAGGATTTTTACTAAAGCATTGTCTCGGGCAAGCCAAACAATCCGAATATCTTTCTGAGTTGCATGAACATGGAGAAAAAAATATTTAGCGTTGTCGGCAAATAGCTCGCGCTCTTTCCCTGTATGCCATCCGACACATACCCAGAGACTTCCTTTTCTAGGTACTAAAAAAGAGAGGTGATAAATAAGGTGGGCTATGCAGATAGAAATAAAAGTTGAAAGACGTTTCATGATGAGGTGGTTGTACTGTCAATGGAGGCCACCTTTTGTTCAGCTTTTAGGTAGTCTTCAGGGGTATCAATTTCAATCGCAGGAAATTCGCTTACATCCAAAGCAAAGAGTTTCTGACCCCTTTGAATGGTAACGTTGAGTGCGTCGGCAGCAAATTTCTTAAGTTCCTTTTGTGTAATAAACTCCTCCAGTACGGAAATAAGGGTGCTTGCAAAACTAGTGCTTATCTTCGTTACTCCTATGAACTCACCAAAACTTTGTTCTTTTTGGATATGTTTACCGAGTTCGAGAACGCGATGATTTTTTAAATCTAAAATAATATTAACCTCTTCTTCCTCCCATGAAGTTTTTTGAAGTGCGGTAACTGAATCGTGAGGGTAAGAAATGATTCTTCCAATTATTTCTGGATGACAAATAACATCAGCATTTAAATAAAGGGCACCTTCAATAAGAAAGTCTTTTGCCAACCAAAGACTGTACGCAGGATTGGTGGTTGAGTAATCAGGGTTGGTCAAAAATGTAAATTTGAAATTGGAGTAATTCTCGTTTACATGATCTCTAATTATTTCAGCTTTAAAGCCAAGTACAAATACAATTTCCGTGATACCAGCTTCTCTTAAGTTTGAAAGCTGATAGTCAATGATACGTTTCTCGCCAACAAAAAGCATGCATTTTGGTATATGTTCGGTTATGGGCCTCAATCGCTTTGCCTCACCTGCAGCCAAGATAATTGCTTTCATGTATCGTTGTTATATGAGTCATCTGCATAGTACTATACCCGTCTTGACCATTCAATTCATCTTTTCATGTAACCGTTTTGTGCCTAAATTAGTTGCGTGTCATAATTTCACTATTAAATATTTTTAGGCTATACTGGGCTCATTCTATGAGTACCGATGAAGAAATCCTCAGGGGTAAGCCTGAGTACGCAAATATGTTACAAGGTAAGACTGTACTGATTACTGGCGGTACTGGTTCATTTGGGAAAAATTTCTCACAGCATATTTTAGATACCTACGACATTAAAAAGCTTATTATTTTTAGTCGTGATGAGCTTAAGCAGTTTGAACTGCAAAAGCAATTCACCGACGAGCGCGTTCGGTTTCTTTTGGGTGATGTACGAGACCTGTCTCGTCTACAGAGAGCCTTTCAAGGAGTTGATATTGTGGTTCACGCAGCTGCACTTAAACAAGTGCCTGCTATGGAATACAACCCACAAGAGGCTGTCAAAACTAACATCATTGGTTCTCAAAACGTTGTTGATGCCGCGATCGACCAAGGAGTACAGAAGCTCCTCCTTATTTCAACTGATAAAGCTGCTCAACCAGTAAACCTCTACGGTGCTAGCAAGCTTTGTGCTGAAAAATTATTTGTTGCAAGTAATGCCTATTCTGGCGATACACGTATTGCGGCCGTTCGATACGGTAACGTGATCGGAAGTCGAGGAAGTATCATCGAACATCTACTGCGAAATCGTGACGCAGAAGAAGTATTTCTGACTCATCCGGACATGAGTCGTTTCTGGATTACTCTTCCTCAGAGTTTTGAGTTGGTACTTTTTGCGCTTAGTACTATGGAAGGAGGTGAACTTTATGTTCCTCGTGTTCCTAGTATGACGGTCAAGCAGGTCTTTGATGCACTTACTCCGAATGCTGTTCAGACCGTCACGGGGATACGTCCAGGTGAAAAGTTACATGAAATACTTTTAACTTCACAAGAAGCAAGACGGGGGTATGATCTTGGTGAGTACTTCGTGACACTCCCCGAATTTACATTCCAAGGCCGGAGTCACGATAAATATAAAAATATGGGTCAGACGCTTGATCACTATTTTGAGTTTACAAGTAATAAGAATGATTCTTGGCTTACTCCCGAAGATCTCAATGCCCTGATTAAGGGATACACTATTTTATGATTCCATATGGGAAGCAAAAAATTGATGCAGACGATATTAAAGCGGTAGAGGTAGTCTTGCAGTCAGATTGGCTCACCCAAGGTCCAGCAGTTACTGATTTTGAAACTAATCTCAAGGAAGTAACGGGAGCATCGTACGCAATTGCGGTTAGTTCTGGTACCTCGGCATTACACCTAGCTTATTCGGCTATAGGTTTGCTACCAGGAGACGAGGTTATTACTACACCAAACACTTTTGTAGCCACCACCAATATGCTTCTCGTGATGGGTGTAGTGCCAGTGTTTTGTGATATCTCACTTGATACCCATAATCTAGACGAAACAAAAATTGAGTCGCTTATTACTCCTAAGACAAAGGCAATTGTCGCAGTCGACTTTTCCGGCCGTCCGTGCGCCTATGATGTACTTCGAGTAATTGCCACGAAGTACAAGCTACATTTAATAGACGATGCTGCTCATGCATTAGGAGCAATGTACCAAGACAAACCCATTGGTTCCATTGCTGACATTACTACGTTGAGTTTTCATCCTGTAAAGCCAATTACCACAGGGGAGGGAGGGGCTGTACTAACCAACAATGAATCATTCTATAGACGGATGTTGTTACTTCGAAGTCATGGTGTGCAAAAAAATGAAGCTGGTATGAATGTAATGACTGAACTTGGATTTAACTACCGACTTCCAGATGTGCTCGCTGCACTCGGTTCTTCACAACTCACAAAACTCGATAGCTTTATTGAAAAGCGAAGGGAGGTGGCAAGGTGGTACGAGGTAGCACTTGCTACCTGTGATGATATTGTACGTCCGCTTCCGAGTAAGGAAAGTGGCTGGCATATATATGTGATTCGAGTAAAAAATCCTGTTGATAGAAAACCACTTTACGATTACCTAATTGAAAATGGAATTGGAGCAAACTTTCATTACCCAGCAGTGTACGCGCATCCCTACTATAGAAAAAATGGATATGCAGACACTACTCTTATGAATATGGAGATATATCAAAACACCTGCATCACGCTTCCTTGCCACGTTCATCTTACGGAAGAACAGATAGTATTTATTTCCGCCACAATTAAAGAGTTCTTTTCTGGTCAGGCGTAATGAAAGTTCCTAAATTTGTGGCATTTTCATAAGTTTTGTCAATTTGCTGCAAGAGGCGGTATTATAGTGACCATGAATAGAAAGGGAGAAAAAATCGTAGCGATTATTGTTGCACGCGGCGGATCTAAATCGATTCCGCGCAAGAATGTATTGCCGCTTCATGGAAAACCACTTATAGGGTGGCCTATAGATTTAGCAAAATCAGTCGAAAAAATTGACCGAGTTATTGTTTCTACTGATGATGATGAAATTGCAGACATCGCCCAGAAGTATGGTGCGGAAGTTCCTTTTAAGCGCCCAGCAGACCTCGCAATGGACGATACTCCCACGTTACCAGTAATTCGTCACTGTGTTGAATATTTAGAAAAAGAGGAAAATTACCATCCAAGCATTGTATTAGTTTTTTTCCCAACCGCTCCGTTTTTAAAAAAGGAACGAGTAGAGCAGGCATTGGAAAAATTTGAATCAACCACCTGCAATTCAGTTATTAGTGTGGTGGAAGATTGGGGGCGCTTCTGGTTACGAGATGAACAGAAAGCAATATATACAATGTTGCATCCAAAAGAGCGGGTTAATCGACAGTATTATAGCCCGCTCTACCGTGAAGATGGAGCAATCTATTTTTCCAGACGTGACGTATGGATGGAGCAGAATAGAGCAGTCGATGATGAAAATATTGAGTTTGTGATTCATAATGCAGACGAAAATATTGACATCGACAATCCATCGGATTGGGTAAAAGCCATTACTCGTGAACCTGAAGAGAAATAAAATAAATAAATATATGAGTAATAAAAAAATAATTACTATAGGGAAGGATAAGATCGGATATGGTTGTCCGACATATATTATTGCTGAGGTTTCATGTAATCATATGGGGAGTTATGATACAGCAGTAAGTATCATAAGAGCGGCAGCGCTTTCTGGAGCGAATGCAGTGAAACTCCAGACCTACACCGCTGATACTATGACAATAGATTCTGATAAACCACCGTTCCGAATTGGCGGTGAAGATAATCCAGAACTGTGGAAAGGAAAGACACTCTACGCGCTCTATAAAGAGGCTTATACTCCATGGGAATGGCAAAAAGACTTACAAACAGTTGCACATTCCCTAGGTATTGAGCTCTTCTCCACGCCCTTTGACCCGTCTGCTGTTGAATTTCTTGAGCGCGAACTTAATCCACCTTGCTATAAGGTGGCTTCCTATGAGCTTACTGACGACACGTTGCTAATTGCAATTGCTCAGACGAAAAAACCCGTGATTATTTCAAATGGCTACGCGACTCTAGAAGAGCTCGAGCACGCGGTGATGCTTTTAAGAGAGTATGGTACAGAAGATATTGTTATATTGTACTGTGTCACTGAGTACGCCGAGGGGCCGACAACAAACGGTGTGAATCTTTCAACAATCAACGACATCGAAAAACATTTTAATACGATAGTCGGTTTTTCGGATAATAATGGTGGTGTTGATACACCAACACTCGCGGTCCTGTCGGGAGCCACAGTTATTGAGAAACACATTATTTCGAGCAAAAATGATGCTAGTTATGACCAGCGTTTTTCAATAGACGGAGATGAGTTTGCGGTGATGGTGGAACGTATTCGGGCCGTTGAATCTCTTGATGAGGATGCCCGCTCTGCTAAACTCAAGGAAATAGATCCCTCAGGATTATGGGGAGGTGCTCCAACATATGGTCCAACAAGTGATCTTGAGCAGTACAATCGTCGCTGGCGACGATCACTCTTCGTTACGGAAGATATGAAGAGGGGGGAGGCGTTCACATCTACGAACGTGAGGTCAATTCGCCCAGAAGGTGGTTTGGCACCAAAGCACTACTTTGAAGTGTTGGGTAAGGTCGCTGTTGTCGATATTGAGCGGGGTACGCCCCTGATGTGGGAGCATATCGCCATGTAATTCATCGCTAAAATAGAAAAATGGCGGTATTCATTCAACCGCCTTTTCTTATGCTAGAATAGCAAGGTTATTGCCTAATATATTCTATGAAGAAAAAAGTGAACACAAGGGAAGAGGATATTACTGAAGTGAAGGAAATGTGGAATGAAGCTGCTCGTGCGAAGAAAGATAGTCCATTGACAACTACTCATGATCGTATTTTACGCGACATGGAAATTTCGGCCATTTTAAAACGTATTCCAGACAGCAAAAAGACTCTCAAAGTACTTGATATTGGTTGTGGTAATGGCTTCTCCACGCTTGAATATGCAAAAGCGCGCCCACATGAATTCCATGGCGTCGATTTTTCTGCCGAGATGATCAAATATGCTGAGTTAGCAAAAAAGAAGGCAACCAAGAAACTGAAAGGGAAAGTGACCTTTAAGGAAGGTGATGCTCTTAGTATTGATGCTAAAGATGGTGCATACGATATCATCACTACTGATCGTTGTATTGTAAATTTAGTGACAGTCGAAGATCAGAAAAAAGCCATTAAGGAGATTCATCGTCTTCTTAAAAAAGGTGGACATGCCATCATTTGTGAGGGTACCAAGCAAGGGTTTGATAACATCAACTCGTTGCGTGTTCTTGCGAAATTGCCTGTTATGAAAAATCACTGGCACAACATTTATCTCGATGAGACAAAGCTTGAGCCAGTAATGAAAAAACTTTTTGAGGTTATTGAAATCGACCCTTTTGCTAGTACGTACTATATTGCTTCACGCGTATTCAACGCACTTGCAGCTACCGATCCAACCAAGCCAGATTATTTCTCATCAATCAATAAAGTCGCCGCTCTCATGCCCTCCTTTGGAGAATACTCACCCTTGAAGGTTTGGTATTTAAAGAAGAAATAGATAATCCAAGGTGACTATGGCTAAAAGCAAAAAAGACTTACAATATGTCATTGCCACCACTAAATCGTGGAATGTTGCTAATTTTGAGAAGTATTTCAGTACTCAAAAAAATTTTCATTTGATTACAAGAAACGAAGATCTGACATTAGAATGGCTGAGAAAAGTTCAACCACGATATATATTTTTTCCACACTGGTCTTGGATTGTTCCTAAGGAAATTTGGAGTGAGTTCGAGTGTGTGACTCTTCATGAAACGGATTTGCCATATGGGAGAGGAGGTAGTCCAATTCAAAACCTTATTGCGCGAGGACATAAAAAAACTAAAATTTCAGCTATCAAAATTGAGGCGGGTATTGATACTGGTGATGTCTATATTAAATACCCAGTATCACTTCATGGTTCTGCCCAAGAAATATTTGAACGTATATCTGATATCGTGTTTAGTACTATTATCCCTACCCTCATTTCAAAAGAACTAGTGCCAAAAAGACAGCGAGGTAAAGATACTGTGTTCAAGCGACGGACTCCAGATATGAGTAGAATAAGTGGAAAAGAGAAACCGGCTGAGCTCTATGATTTGATCAGGATGGTCGATGCTGATTCGTACCCTCACGCATTTCTTGAGTTAGAGAATCAACGTTTTGAATTTTCTGAAGCGAAACTTGTAAAAGGAACTCTCTATGCTAAGGTTACTATTACTAATTATCCCAAGAAATAACTTATGTCAGATACCCCTCGTCGTATTCTTGTTGTCGTCGCCCACCCAGACGATGAGTTGTTAGGGGTTGGTGGCACACTCTTAAAGCATCGAAGGGCAGGAGATGTACTCACTATTCTTATTTTAGGAGATGGCGAAGAATCACGAAATACGGGAGTTGATGTGCCCGCGAGACAGCTGATGGCTGAGGTGGTGTCAAAAACTCTTGGTGCGACACTTATATTGGAGCAGTTTAGGGATAATGAGTTTGATACCCACTCACTCTTATCTATCACTAAGGTGGTCGAAAGGGTAGTTGAGCAATCTAAACCACAGACTATCTACACACATCATCTCGGGGATTTGAATATCGACCACCGCCTTACTGCTGAAGCAGTATTGACTGCTGTTCGTCCAATGCCAGGTAATCAGATCGAGGAAATTTTATTATTTGAGACAGTATCCTCAACTGAATGGCAGTTTCCGCGATCTGAGTACGCATTTCTCCCTACGGTGTATGTAAACATCGAGGAAGAGCTAGAGGTAAAGTTAGCGCTTTTGAAGCACTATGACCGCGAGATGCGACCGTGGCCACACGCCCGTTCTTATGAAGCGATTACTACATTGGCAAAAAAACGAGGTGCCGAAGTTGGATACGAAGCTGCGGAAGCCTTCATGCTTGCTCGGCAACTGCGACCATGAAACAAGAACAAGTAGTATTTATTTTGGGCGGAGGTATCTTGGAAGAGGGTGGTGTGTGGCGAACCACTCACTTTACTGAAAAGGGAGATGCGTTCGGTGCACTTGGTGATAGGTTGCGAGTAGATGCAGCATTTGTCCTCTATCAGGCGCATCCAGAGACAACGTTGCTTGTACCATCAGGAAGTAAGGGGCAGCTCAAAGACCATCTAACCGCACCGACGGTTGCGTCGGTGATGGGTGTTGAGTTAGAGACTCTCGGAGTTCCAGACAAAGCAATTCTTCTTGATGAAGTGTCTGGAAATTCATATCAACAACTTTGCACGCTCGTTCTCTTGGCCGAAGAGTACGACTGGAAGCATATTGTGGTCCTTACAAATAGTTGGCATCTGCCTCGAGTGCAAACAATGGTTGATGTCACAGATTCGTTACGGACCTTTTTTCTCAAGAGGAAAATCTCCTTTGTTGCAGCTGAAGAGATACTTATTGAGGCTGATACTGTACTGTGGCAAAAGGTTATTGAAGATGCCTATTCTGATACAAGTATGCGATTACGAAAGGAAAAGGAGGCACGGGGCGTGAGAGACTTACTGGCTGGGACATATACTTTGCAGTAGATTATTTTCATATGAAGGTGTGCATTATTGATTATGGGGTGGGGAATCTTGCATCGGTACAGAATGCTTTTACATTACTTGGTGTTGAGGCCTATATTTCTTCACAGGCTGGGGATATAAGAGAAGCTGAAGCATTGATATTACCAGGAGTAGGAAGTTTTGAAGCAGGAATGAATGGACTCAAGCAGTCAGGGCTTACGGACGTAATTACAGAGGAAGTTCTCACAAAAAAGAAAAAAATTCTTGGCATCTGTCTCGGCATGCAGTTATTTGCGACCACAGGGTTTGAAAATGGAGAATATAAAGGACTCGGATTTATTCAAGGGAGTGTAATTAAAATCGATGATACAAGAGAGAATCTACGCCTCCCTCATATTGGCTGGAATGACGTGACTATTGTAAATGATCTTTGTATTGGAAGGGGTTTTGAGAATCCGCCTATTTTTTACTTTGTACACAGTTATCACGTTGTTCCAGACGACCCAAGTATTATTGCTGGGTATTGTCAGTACGGAGGACAACTGACCGTTCTGATCCAAAAAGAAAATATTTTTGGAGCGCAATTTCATCCAGAAAAAAGTCACTCAGATGGATTACAGATTTTACGTAATTTTATATCATGCTAAGACCTCGCTTAATTCCAGTACTTTTATATAAGGATGGCATTTTGGTGAGGAGTAAGTCATTTAATTTCCACCAATCTACTGGAGACCCAATTGAACAGGTGATTCGATTTACTGAGTGGAAGTCAGATGAACTTATTTATCTCGATATTTCCAGAGCTAATCTCTATAACTCAGAATTAAGTATGAGTACCGTTGGTTCCACAAGTTCAAAAAAGGAACATGAAGCATACCATTTGGAAGACTTCGAAAGTGTGATTAAAGCCATAGCTAAACAGTGCAACATCCCCCTCACTGTTGGTGGGAAAATAAGAACCTTAGAAGATGTCCATATTAGGCTAAAAAATGGTGCAGACAAGGTGAGTATCAACACAATGGCGTTTGAACGACCTGAGTTTATTACCGAAGTAGCAGAAAAATTTGGCAGGCAGTGTGTTGTAGCATCGGTTGATGTTAAATTTGATTCTATTGCAGAAAAGCACGAAGTGTATGTGTCTAATGGGAAAGTGGCAACTGGACTCGATCCCGTGGCCTGGTGTCGCAAGCTTGAAAAGCTAGGAGCTGGAGAGATATTACTGCAATCCATTGATAGGGATGGTGGAGCAAAAGGCTACGATATTTACCTCATAAAAGAAATTACTAAGGCAGTTTCGATACCGGTCATTTGTCTTGGTGGGGTTGGAACCTATCAACATCTTGTGGAGGGATTAGAAAATGGTGCAAGTGCGGTGGCAGCGGCCAATATATTCCACTTTACTGAGCAAAGTGTCATAAAAGCCAAGGAATATTTGTTTTCGGTAGGCATAAATGTTAGATTATAAAGGCTTTTTTAAGACTTTTTGCAATGAAATACTGTTCCAAATGTACCTACCCTATAATTGCAGTAAATCTCACTATGTCAGACGAGGGTGTCTGTAGTGGGTGTATTGTTAATGAGGAAAAGTCCAAATTAAATTGGGTGGAGCGTGAAAAGGAATTTCAAGAATTACTCCTCTCCTACAAAAACAAGGATGAAAAAAATTACGACTGCATCATCCCCGTAAGCGGTGGGAAGGATAGTCACTACCAAGTATGGTACGTAAAAGAAAAGATGGGATTGAATCCGCTTTTGGTGACTTATTATACTCATAATTATACAAAGACAGGAGAGGAAAACTTAAAAAATATCGGTAAGGTATTTGGTGTCGATCACTACGTATTTACTCCAAGCTACAAGACTATTCAAAAAATGAATCGTGCAGGTTTTGTCAAAACTGGTGACATGAGCTGGCATTTTCACAACGGTATGAACACAATCCCGTTTCAAGTTGCAGTTAAACTCAACATCCCTTTAGTTATTTATGGTGAGCACGGTTTTGTCGATTTGGCTGGACAATTCAATTTTGAAGATCGTCCCGAATTTACTGCTAGACACAGAAAGGAGCATTCTCTACGAGGTTATGATTGGTACGATTTTGTGGGTGATGAAGGTTTGTCCGAACGTGATTTATTGTGGGCGCAGTACCCTTCTGACGAAGAGATTGCCAAAGTGGGTGTGCGGGGCGTGTTTATGGGCCTCTATGTATTTTGGGACGGTAATAAAAACGCTGAAGACATGACTGTTAAATATGGTTTTAAGGCTAACCCAGAACCTTTCGAAAGAACATACCGCTTAACTTCAAATGTTGATGATATACACGAGAACGGAATTAAGGATTATCTCAAGTTTGTAAAGTTTGGTTATGGGCGTTGTACCGACCATACCTCAAAAGATATTAGGCTGGGAGATATGACCAGAGAAGAGGGGATTGAACTGGTACGAAAATATGATCATGTCATTCCCAGAAAATCACTTGAATATTTCTTAAACATGACTGAGATGGGGGAGGATGAATTCTGGAAAATTTCTGATACCTTCAGAGATCCTCGAGTTTGGTGGATTGAAAATGGAGAGTGGTTTAAAGATAATCTATGGGGAGAGGCATCTAGTTACGGTAAGGTCCATCTACCTGAATCGGCATGGTCTAAGTATGTCCGCGTAAAATAAATTGTATGTCAAATGTAGACAAAGTCAGCGTAAATGATATTAGGCCTCAAGATTTAGTAGCTGGACAAAAGATTGCGGTTCAAAAAGATATTGATTTTCTTATTGCCCATAAAGACGAGTTTGTAGACGTTTCTTGTCCTGCATGTGATGCAAAAAGTAGTGCGCCACGGTTTGTTAAAAACGGTTTTAATTATGTAACTTGCAATGAATGTAGGACTTTTTACACTAACCCCAGACCGTCAGCAGAATTATTGGAAAAATTTTATGCTAGTTCAGTAAACTACGCATATTGGAATGAGGTAATATTTCCAGCTTCAGAAGCTAAGCGTCGAGAAAAAATATTTGTACCTCGTGTCGATCTCGTTATTGATTTATGCAAGACGTATGCTCCTCAGGCAGAGTCACTGCTAGAGGTTGGGGCAGGATTTGGAACTTTTTGTGAAGAGATGTTAGCTCGTAAGATTTTTTCTAAAGTCGTAGCGATTGAGCCAGGTGCTGAGTTGGCAAAAACCTGTAGAAGTAGGGGTATAGATGTAATTGAATTACCGATTGAACAGGTTACATTTAAGGCGGAGGATCGTTTCGATGTCATTGTCACTTTTGAAGTAATCGAGCACCTTTTTTCACCGAAAGACTTTATTGTTGGATGTAGAAATATCGTGAAAGATGGAGGGCTACTGATTATTACATGTCCAAACGGAGAAGGTTTTGATGTGACTACCTTGGGTACGGTTAGTGACACGGTTGACCATGAACACCTGAACTACTTAAACCCCCAGTCACTGGAGGCTTTGATGAAAAAAACTGGCTTTGAAGTTTTGTCTGCCTTAACTCCGGGTAAGCTTGATGCCGAGTTAGTAAGAAATAAAATAATAGAGGGTGCCTTTCCGGTCGATCATGATCCTTTCCTTAAAAGGATATTGGTTGATGATTGGGATAAGATTGGGCAATCATTTCAGCAATTTCTTCAAGACAATCTACTTTCCTCCAATATGCTACTTATTGCTCGAGCAGTCTAAGATAGACGAAATATGCAGCCAGATAAAGCCAAGAAGACAATCTGCTGGGTTCAGCACGCGTCGGAATATCCCTTATTCAGGGAACTCGCAACTGAACTTTCAGGTAAGGGGTATCACTCCATCTTTGTTTGTAAATCACGGGCCGCTCATGCCGAGTATGAAAAGTCTAAACTTGTCTCGCTCTATGCCAGTGAGGAGATATTTTTTGGTACCCCCATTTCGAGAGAAGAACATGAACGCATAGTGGCAACATATAGCATAAGTTTGTTAGAAAAAGCTGCGATGTCTGACATGCATTTGCTGGAACTGTACCCTAATGATAGTAATGCCAGGGAGACTATTTTAGTTCGTTCCTTCAAATATTGGGAGGATTTACTTACTAAAGAACCAATTGACTATTTTATCTTACGTGAATCGGCAATGTTTCTAACTAGATCAGCTTATTATGTTGCTAAGCAACATGGAATACCTTGCGCTAGGTTAATGTATGGACCGGGAGACAATCTCTGCCTGCTTTCTGATGTGGGTGAGCTAGATATATGGAGTGAGCTAGATGAGGTTGTTGAAAGTGGGATGTATACATTGTCTGCCTCACAAAAAGAGCAGGTCGATATATTTATTGCGGGTCGTTTGCCTAAGAGTGATAGAAAAATGATTATGAGATATGTCCCAAAATCAATATATTCATCTTTCAAACAATATTTTGGTTTGTGGTGGCATGACTCCAAAAAGTCATTTAGGTATGATCCTGTCTATGTCGCTGCGTTGCGCTTTGGAAGGATGCGTAAGGAAAAACAACTATTTTGGAATTACGTAACTCGACATCTATTCAATTACTCTGATGTTGATGAGAATGATCAAATTGTCTATTTCCCCACGTACTCAGGATTAGAAACGAGCTATTTAGTCCATGTGCCACAGTGGGCTCGGCGAGAGCCAGAGCTAATAATAAAAGTTGCTCGGGCTCTTCCTTCTGGATATACGCTCTACGTAAAAGAACACCCACACAACCCTGGTGATTTAAATTTTTCAGAATTAAAACTTATTGCTAAAGAGCCGAATATCAAAGTGGTGAAACCATGGGTGTCCAGCCAGTATCTCATTGAACAAAGTGCGTTGGTGGTCACAATAGAAGGCACAGCAGGCTGGGAGGCGTTTCTTTCGAGGCGACCAGTTTTGTGTATTGAAGATGTCGCGTTCTATGGCAGATCTGCCTTGGTGTATAAGGTAATAGATACGCTACAGTTGCCAGCATTGATTGGGGAAGTTCTCGCTAAGGGTCACTCATTTTACGAAGAGCGTAGCGATGAGTGGTACTGGTTTATTCATGCAGTAATTTCGTCGGCTGGAAAAGGAAATACACTCAACTTCACCCCTCCTTATGGGTTTATTACCAGTCACGAGGAAGTGAAAAAAGTGGCTACGTATATGGATCAAAAAATAACCAGACAGTTATTTAGGTGAGTTTTTTATTTGTAAAAGAAGTATATGGTCAAGAATGTTGTGAGTAGGTTTGTGATTAAAATAGCTGTTATGGCACCAAGCACACCGTAAGTCGGGACGAGAAAGAGTAGGAGCGCTACTCTGATTACTGCATAGACGGAAGAATGAATATAGAGCTTTTTCTTCGCTTCCATTGCAGCGATAGCAGTAGAAAAAAGATTGAAGGGAAAGAGTAAAATCTGCAAAAAGATAAGCTGTGACAAAAAGATAGACTGAGGATAGAGAGGGAAAACTAGTCCAAAGAAAAAATGGGCGGTGAGCTCGTATACAATCACGATTGGAACGACTATGATATAGAGTCGGAGGAGTTTACCTGGAAGTGTTTTTCTGAGCACTTGAATTGAAGTGTTTGAGAATTTTGGTAAGGCCAGTGTTGTGAGGCTACCCATGATGTTTTGGGTGAGTTTCATCGGCATGAAAGCTAGAAAAAACGCGGCCAGTGTAGCCGCACCGGTAAAATGAAACACCAAAATCTTATCGGCTTGAGTTGCGACTCGACTGAAGATACCAATTACCGTCAGGTGTTTCCCGTAGCTAATCATGTTTGGATCGGACTGATCGTTACGAGCTTCAGTACGAAACACGTGCTGTAAAAAACTGTAGCGAAGGATGGTGGTTGAGCACAAGAAGGTGAATAGTACATAGAGTACGTTATCCGTAAAAAACACTAGGAGTGCTAAGAGAAGTGCTACCGATATTCTTGTAATCACTTCGTCTCGAGCGAGGACGTTAAATTTTTTCTTGCCACTTAAAATCGAGATATATGTATGGAACGCATCCATCACGGGAACGAACAGAGCGACGATGACAAAAGCGAAGCTAAGGGTGGTGTTGCCCGAAAAATAGTAGTAAAGAGCGACGCCGAGACTAGCCACACCCCCAAGTACACCCCACTTCAGTCTGGTTCGTAGTGCCAGATCAAAATCCGCATAATTGCCTTTGGCAATCGAGCGGGTAAGAGAGGCTTCGATACCATAGAGTGTTGGAATGGCCAGGAGACCCATGATAGAGAGTACATACTGGAAGGTTCCATAGGTTTCAGCTGGCAGGAGGTTGGCAAAAGCGACGGAGGAGATGAAAAACGCTAGTGTCGAGAGTACTTTCGAGGTGGTCAGCCAAAACCCCCCTTTAGTAAGGTAGACCATGTCAGTTTTGGTGTATTTTTCGCTCCAGCGTAGCGCGCGGTGCAGTCGTTGCTTCATGTGTGTAGTATAACCACCAGATCTCGTTTAAGGTTGCTTTTTACTCAACAAAAATTTCTAAAAGAGGTTTTAGCAACAGGGCTCCAGTATTGTTGATGTGACCCCCATCAAAGTAAATAATTGTACCGTTATAAGATATCGGGCACTTTGCTTCGTCGCAAATTATGGTTGCTGGGTCGACGCTACTCACATTGTCGCGCTCTGTTGTTAGTCGCAGGATGGCGGCTTTGGACTGCAGAGTATCTTTTTCGTGGTCAGACTTTTTTACCGCTATATCAGGTACTGAGCCCGTTCTAACCGCTGTATAAAAAGTGCTTCGGATATTAAATTCTGTCTGTAGAGGAATTCGTTCGATTATCACTACATGCGTTGAGTTCGGGATCTTATCAATGGTTTCCGAAAGTGCTTGGTAAATGGTGTGGTTTCCGCCGTCGGTGATGTGCGGATAGTTTTCTTTCCAAGACGAGACAAGGAATACCGTCTTGATGTTATTTTTTGAAATGTAATCAAGCACTTTTATGTCATTAATGGAGCACTGAGGATCTTTTTTGAGAGGAATGCCAACACTCAGTGGCGGACAGCCGCCGATGGCAAAAAATACTCCTCTGGCGCCCCTTTCTTTCGCAATGTTATCAAATGCAGGCATGATGGCATTGCTATGACTGTCTCCCCAGAGTACAAAGGTCGGCACGGTGTTTGATGATTGATCGCCAATAATGCAAGGCGGCACTTCACCCAAAATTTGCCGGTAGTTGTTTCGGAAACATTCGTATTCACGGGGGTTGGTGTCTGCTGAGGCCAAAGCAACTGCTTTTGCTGCTTCTGGAGCTCGTTCGGGTAATCCTTTGTTTTTGGTCATGTAGACTCCAGCTGAAACAGTCGCAACTACGGTGAAGAAGGCAAATGTAAAAATGTGCCAGCGCTTTTTAAGGAATGTTTTCTTTCTAAAGGGAGTTTCAACAAAATGGTATGAGAAAATTGCTAACAAGAACGTAGCAATAAGTATGAGGCCAGTGTGAGTACCAGTAAGAGGCGAGCTTAAGTATTGCTTTGTGAGCACTATAAGTGGCCAATGCCAGAGATAGAGTGAATATGAGATAAGCCCTACCCATACGAGAACAGGGAAAGAGAGAATCTCTCCGATGAAAGTTTTCCGCTGCGTACCAGCGGTAATAATGAGGACGGTCCCGAGTACTGGCAATAGGGCAGCGAGTCCTGGGAAAGCTGATTCACTAGTAAGAAATACTATTCCCGACACTATCAGAACTAGTCCGGTCACTGCTGAAACCTCGGCCACGACCTTGTTTCTTATTGTGAAGGCTGAGAGAGCAAGAAGTGCTCCAGCGGCTAATTCCCAAGCCCGCGCAAGAGGGAAGTAGAAGCCTGCGCTTTCGTATGAAGCACTGCCCCAGATATGTGGTAAGAAAGGTATGGTAAATGGTGCGCTTGGACTTACATTAATCAGATAGACAGAGAGAACGAAAGAGACAAGTCCAATTAATGCGACCACAGGAATGACAGCCTTTTTAGAGAGTTTGTAGATTATTACTAAAAGAATTGGGAATACAATATAAAATTGTTCTTCAACAGCGAGTGACCAGGTGTGCAGTAAGGGAATGGTTTCGGCGGGTGCTGCAAAGTAGTCTCCTGTACGCATGAAGAAGATATTTACAATAAATAGACCTTGAGCTGCGAGTGATTGTCCAAAGCTTATAAAGTCGGTTGGGAATAGAATGACAAAGTAACTGGCGATTGTTGTAACAACGAGCACAAAGAATAGAGCGGGTAGGATACGCAGAATCCGACGTTCCCAAAACCGAACCATGGAAAAACGCTCCTCTCTAATCTCGCGCATAATAATGGAAGTAATCAGGTAGCCCGAAATGACAAAGAAAATGTCGACACCAATAAATCCGCCTCCGAACCCCGCTATTTTCAGGTGGAATAAAATGACTGGAATGACGGCTAGAGCACGCAGACCATCGATGTCGGGTCGGTAATGTGGTTTCTGCATATGGTGTATGAAAGTGTCTCATACTTGCTGATGGTGTCAATAAAGTCCTTTAAAGAAGACATATTGGGAGTATTCAAAATATGCTACTATCATAAAAATTATGTCCAGAGTCGCGATATCAGAATATGCCGCCAAAAAGCTACTGATAGGGGATGTGTACCGAGGGATTTCAGCGAAGACAGATTCTGACCTACTCACCGTCGACTTGGTCGAGGGTGTATACGTGGTGAAGGTCGATGACGGCACCAAAAAACGCAACAAGAAAGGATTGGTGACCTTTGCTTCTAGTAAAGAGAACGCCATCTTTGAAGCAAAGCGTTTTTTATCTGCGGGATATAGTCGCATCTTGATTGAACCAAATATTGAACATGACGAAAAGACTGAGCAGTATGTCAGCTGTGATTTGGTTCGAGAAGGGATACTAGTGTTGTCTTCTGGGGCTGGCGGAGTGGCGGTGGAAGAGGGTCGTGAACAAGTAGCGAGGACACTGATTAGTCGAAGTGATTTTTTTTCTGCAGTAATTCCATCTATCACTGAAGTGTCTATGTTGGCGCTTGAAAAAATTACTACTGCCATGCACCGGTATAACTTTTCTTTTGTAGAAATAAACCCGTACATCGAGTCTGGTGATAGTGTCATTTTTTTGGATGCCGCTGTTGAGGTCGATTCGAGCAAATTACACCTATTGCCAGAATGGGCCCAAGAGCACACACAAAACAGACGAGTACAATCAGAGGCAGAGAAGCTAATCTCAAAACTCAATGATCAATCAACAGCATCTTTTTCCCTGACGGCCTTTGATAAAGATGCTTCCGTTTTTACTCTACTTTCGGGTGGTGGCGCGAGTCTGGTGGTACTTGATTCATTTGTTGATACTGGTTTGCAGGCAAAGGTTGGTAATTACGGCGAATACAGTGGCGCACCTTCTCAGGAAGAAACTAAAATATACACAGATGTACTCCTGTCTCTTTTATTTGCTTCAAGCGCACCACGAAAGGTGTTGGTTATTGCGGGAGGAGTCGCCAATTTCACTGACATCACCACTACTTTTCGAGGAATCATCGATAGTTGTCGTGGGTATGTCGATGAGTTTAAAAAGCAGAAGGTATTGGTTCGTGTTCGACGGGGTGGACCAAGGCAGGTTGAGGGATTGGCTTTACTCAGAGCATTTTTTGCAGAGAACAATATTGAGGCGATAGTTTCTGATTCTGGTGTACCACTGTCTGAAGTAGCAACTGATGCAAAAACGTTTCTCGAAAAAACATCATGATAGATTTACTTCGTACACGACCACAATCGATTATTGTTGCTGGCGCACATTCAGCGATTATTCAGTCTGTTTTGGATTTTGACTACGTACGTGGCGCCGATACTCCTAGTATTACAGCTATCGTGGGTGGGAATAAAAATGCACACAAATGCTGGTTTGGCGACAAGGAGATATTGCTTCCAGTCTTTAAGGATTTTGGAATCGCAAAGAAATCGGAAATAGGAGCGATGTGGCTTTTGAATATTGCATCAGGTAATAGTGCTCGAAAAATGACTCTGTCATTTTTCGAGCACTACCCTGAAGCCCTCGGAGCACACCTTTTTGCTGAAAATGTTTCGGAGCAAGATGCCCTTACTCTTGTTGAACGATATGGTTCAACAAAGCTCATTGCTGGCGCCTCGGGTGTTGGGTTGCTGGTACCAGGCGCACTTAAGCTTGGTGCAATTGGAGGAATCTATGGCGGGAATATAAATCTACTTGGTCGTCATTCTGGAAATACAGCTATTGTTTGTAGTTCAGGTGGAATGGTAAATGAGATTGTTGATTCTGTACTACGCGCTGGTGGAGCGCCGAGTTTTGCGGTCTCATACGGAGGAGATCGATTTCCGATTACGTCGTCACTACAATGGTGTCTTGAGGCAGAGAGGGATCCATCAACAGAACAAATTCTTTTCTTCGGAGAACTTGGCGGTCAAGACGAGTATGCAATTGTTGAAGCCGTAAAGCTGGGTAATATTAAAAAACCGATAATTGCATACATCGCAGGGCACTATGTAGGTGGTGAAGAAAAAGTACAATTTGGTCATGCGAAAGCTCTTGCAAAAACTCCAGACGAAGATGCAAGTTCAAAAATGAAAGCACTCGCAGATGCAGGGGTGATAGTTGCGCAGACGTACGCTGATTTTGTTACACATATTAAAAACCTAAAACATACACGTATGGAAAATTCTAAAGAAAGAGATTGGCAGGCACCAGAAACCGCTCGCAACACATCACTCTTTACCGCCGTGGTTGATAAAGGAAAGGGAGTCGATGGTTTCGTTCGGCACGCGCTATGTACGCTCCTTGAGCGTGAATCAGTATCAGATGAATTGGTTGAATTTTCTGAACTCACATACTCGCTTCTTATCGACCATGGAGCAGAGGTGTCTGGTGCGGTAAATACAATGATTACCGCGCGTGCGGGCAAGGATATGGTGTCTTCGCTCGCGTCTGGTTTGCTGACGATTGGTAATCGCTTTGGCGGAGCGATTAATGGTGCGGCGAGTAATTGGTTTTATTCAGTCAGAAATAATATGGCGATTGAAACAATGCTCGAGGAGCATAAAGTAAAAGGCGAGTACGTGCTCGGTATCGGCCACCTCAAATATTCAGTCTACGAACCAGACGCACGTGTTCAAAAACTGATTTCGTTTGCGAAGGAGCGACTCACTCAACCGGCTTATCTTGCCTACGCAGAAGCGACGGCAGTACGAACGACAGAAAAGAAACCAAACCTAATTTTAAATGTGGACGGTGCCGTCGCCGCTATTTTGATAGATATCTTAATGGAAAAAGAAAAGTTCACGACACAGCAGATCGAAGAGTTGATAAAGATTGAATTTTTCAACAGCTTTTTTATTATCCCACGCACTGTCGGATTTATCGGTAATTACCTCACGCAAGCTCGCCGTGATGAAGGCTTGTTTCGTTTGCCCTCAGATCAAATTTTTTACGAGTAGCCTCGCTGTCCCTATTTGGGCGACACGTTCTGATAATATTTTTATCTTTTCTTTATCTGCACTGTGCTATTAAATAACCACGACAAAAAATGTCGTGGTAATTACAAATTAATTTAACCATCTATGCAGCATAAACAATTTTTACAGAGACCCCTTCTTTTAAGTGGGCTGGTTTTTGTTTTTGCAATCCTAATATTTCCTTGTTTTAGCATTCACGCTGCTGTGACCGAAACGATTGTGATTCAGCCAGGTCCAGATGATGGCAAGGACACTTATTACGGGACAGCATATAAACAATCTGGAGCACCTAATTCAGGCGATATGGAGATTGGTGGTTGGGGAGACTGGTACTGGAGTTTCCTTCAAATGGACTTAAGTTCGCTACCAACCACAACCTCAAATATACTGAGTGCTAAGTTGAAGCTTTATCAGAATGGACTAGGTACCACTCCTAATAATGGGAAGTTAGAGAGAATTACCCAAGCTTGGACAGAAGCAGGAGTCACTAATACTTCTAATCCTGCAGTGACAACTCTAGACATGCCATGGCAGGCTCTCCCAATGAATGATTGGTGGATCGTGGACATCACTGACTTAACAAAAGGTTGGATAGATGGGACCTATGTAAATCATGGCGTTAGGATTTCGGGACAATATAATTCTGGTAGCAATTATCCGCAAAAGCGGTTCTATACTTCAGACGAAATCACAAATGCATCATTGAGACCAAAATTAGTCGTGGAAGTTTTGACTCAGGAAAACGAAGCGCCGATTCTTAATCCAATTGGGAATAAAATTATTGATGAAAATCAGACGTTGGAGTTCACCGTTACAGCAGATGATCCGGATTCGGGAGATGTCCTAACATTAAGTGCTACAAACACACCTCCAGGAAGTACGTTTAATCCAAACACAGGTGTGTTCAGTTGGACTCCAGGATTCAACGATGCTGGTAACTACACAGATATTGAATTTGCTGTTGTAGATAATGGTACACCGATGGAGTTGGATGTTGAACTGATTACGATTACGGTAGGAGATGTTAATCGTTCTCCTGAGTTTAGTAATCCTGGTCCGCAAGAAGTGCTTGAAGGTGACCTGCTCACTTTCGACATCACCGCTACTGACCCAGATGGAGATGCTGTGAGTATCTCTGCAACAAATACTCCTAGTGGTGCAAGTTTCGATGGAACAACATTCTCTTGGGAGCCTTCGCTCGCACAAGCGGGGGTGTACGTCGTTACGTTCATTGCAACTGATAACGGTATGCCAAACACAATGGCAACGTATGACGTTGTAATAACGGTAGGTGACGACCCTACTCCAATGGAGCAAGCTGAGGATCTTATTGAGGAAGTAATTAACCTTGATATACCTCTGAATGTCGAAAATTCATACCTTGCAAATCTTCATAAAATCGAACAATTCATAGCGGACGGAAAAATACAGCCCGCCATCAATCAGTTGAATGCGTTTATGAACAAGTTAGATCAGGATGTCGACCATGATGTCATCACACAGAATGAGTATTATCTTCTTATGGAAGCGGCTCAGAATCTAATAGATGCTTTGACCGAAAATTAATCCCGAGTGGAGGTAGGTGTAACTAAGTTGCCCGAACTTCTGAAACAAAAAAAGCACGGCGAAGCCGTGCTTTTTTAATTTCACCCTAGATACCCTATGTCGTCTAGGGATTTTGAGGGTTTCTCTCATGGTATAGTTTTCGGAATATGAAAGATGTATTGAAAGCGGTGGTGTTTGGGGGGCTTTTTGCAGTACCATTCCTCACTTTGTATGTCGAAAACGACTACTTTTTTCCATTTATTACTGGTAAGAACTTTTGGTTCCGTATTATTGTTGATGTAACTGTCGCGGCGTGGATACTACTCTCGCTTTATGAAGTGAAATATCGACCACGCTTTTCATGGATATTCTCCAGCTTCAGTGTGCTCCTTATTGTGATGTTCTTCGCTAACCTTTTTGGGCAACATCCACAATCAAGCTTTTGGAGCAATTTTGAGCGTATGGACGGCTATGTGTCGCTCGTGCACACCTTTTTATACATGATAGTACTTGGGTCGGTACTTAAGACAAAAGAACACTGGCAACAGCTACTCAATACTTCACTCGTGGTGGCTTTCTTGGTGGCAGTGTATGGTCTCTATCAATATGCGGGATATGGAGAAACTGGCGGTCGTATCGATAGTCGTCTTGGCAACGCTGCGTACATGGCGGTATACATGCTCTTCCATATCTTCATCGCATTTTGGTTGTTTGTGGAATCAAAGAGCAAGAACATAAAGATCACCTATGGGTTGCTTGCAGTTATGTTTACCTTTGTGCTCGTCGAGACAGGAACTCGTGGTACAGCGCTCGGCCTTGCTGTCGGTGTGTTCACAATGTCAGGGTACATTGGGCTTTTTGGGAATATGTTTAAGGAGTTCCGTAAATATGCAGTTGGGGCGTTTGTTATTCTTGTGCTCGCAGTGGGTGGATTTATTGCTGCTCGTGATACGCAGTTTATTCAAGGGAACCCAAATCTTGCTCGTATTGCTAATATTTCTTCAAAAGACCTCATTGTTCGCGCCACTATTTGGGGCATGGCCTTTGAAGGGGTAAAGGAGCACCCACTTCTTGGTTGGGGTCAGAGTAATTTCAACTATGTTTTTAATAAGTACTATGACCCTTCGCTCTATGCACAGGAGCAATGGTTTGATCGTTCACACAACATCATCTTTGACTGGTTGATTGCTGGCGGTATTTTAGGCTTCCTTGCCTACTTTAGTATTTTCATCGCTTGTCTGTACTACCTCTTCATTCGCCCAATTCTTGATAAGAATGATAATAGCTTCACAGTGCTTGAGCGAGGGGTGCTTCTTGGTATTCTTGCTGGTTACCTTACTCACAACTTTGTGGTATTCGACAACATCGTTAGCTACATTTTCTTTGCAATCATTCTGGGTATCATTCATTCACGAGTGAGTGTACCTATTAAAGAAGTAGAGAAGGTAAAGGTAGACGAAGCAGTAATTATGCAATTTGCAGCACCAGTGGTTGCAGTGATTACAATATTCATTATCTACTTCGCTCATATGCCTAGTATGGCAGCCGCGGGCGACATTCTTGAAGCGATGCGAGAGCAAAGTCCTGAACGACGGTTGGAGCAGTTTAAAGAGGCTGTTGGACGTGACTCATTTGCTCAGCAGGAAGTCGTGGAGCAGCTGGCGCAAAACGCGATGTCGTATCTCCGTGATCAGAAAGTTTCAGAAGAGACAAGGCAAGCGTACGCTGTCTACGCAGAAGAACAGCTCTTAAAGCTTGCCCAAGACAAGCCAGGTGACGCTCGTATCCACGTCTTTATTGGGAGTTACTACCGTTCTCTTGAACAACTTGATAAAGCAGCTGAGCAGATGCAGATTGCGCATGAGCTCTCACCTTCGAAGCAGTCAATTACTATTCAGCAAGGGTTTATTGAGCTGACTCGTGGCGATAACGCCAAGGCACTCGAATACTTCAAGCGGGCGTACGAGCTTGATACTCGTAATCTTGAGGCACGTGAGTACTATGCGGGGGCACTTTTCTATGCAAAGCAGAACGATACGGCTGTGGCGCTTATGGATAGTGATGCAGCCAAGACACGTTTTGCGCGTAGCGACTTCCTGCTCTCAGCTGCCAATGGTGCAGGAGCAACTGAATTTATGATTGAACTTTTCTTGAAGCGAATTGAGGTTACTCCAGCGACAGACAAAAACGCTCCACAAAACTGGGCAACACTTGCGTACCTCTATCATCAGATTGGAGATTCTGAAAATGCGATAAAAGTATTGGAAGAAGGAAAAGAGGCTATTCCAAGTTTTGCTCCAACCGCTACTTGTCTCTCTAACAATATCAAGAACGGTAAGTCACCAGAAGAGGGTTGTTAAGCTAAGGCTATGATACTGAGAGAAAATGTTGCTCTTGGTCAGTACACCACCTTAAAAGTAGGTGGTGTTGCTGATTATGTGGTTGAAGTGGGGAATTTGGAGGAGTTGAAGGAAGCGTGCTTATTTGCCAAGCAAACAAACAGACCTCCACTTATTCTCGGTGGAGGCTCCAATGTTCTTATTGGAGATGAAGGTTACCCTGGTTTGGTTATCATTATGAATATAAAAGGTCGCACCTACCGCTATGAAGGTGACCAGTGTCTGCTTGTACTTGGTGCAGGCGAGATCTTCGACGACGTAGTGAGAGAGACGTGTGAAAAGAGTCTGTGGGGGCTTGAGAATCTTTCCTCAATTCCTGGAAGTGTTGGAGCAACACCTGTCCAAAATGTCGGTGCGTATGGTGTTGAAGTTTCTTCACTCATAAAAAAAGTTGTTGCGATTAATTTTGAAACGCTAAAAGAAAAAACTTTTAGTAATGACGAGTGCGGATTTTTGTATCGTGATTCTTTTTTTAAAAGCGACGCAGGGAAGTCGTGGGTGATTACATCAGTGACATTTGGTCTTTCAAAAATTCTGGTACCTCAGCTTTCCTATGCGGATCTCGCACCGCTTCGCGAACAAAAAAACGTCTCGCCACAAATGGTCCGAAAATCAATCGAAGACATTCGCTCTCAAAAATTTCCTGACTGGCACACTATCGGTACGGCGGGCTCATTCTTCAAAAATCCAATCATTGAGACAATGCACTATGAGCAATTAAAACAACAGTATCCTGAGCTTGTTGGGTACCTATATGACGGTAATGTGAAGGTATCACTAGGGTGGATACTCGACAAAGTATGTGGACTTAAAGGCCACTGTGAAGGAAATGTTTGTCTCTTTGAGAAGCAGGCATTGGTGCTCGTTACACAACCAAATGCAACTGCAAAAGACATAAAAAGTTTTACCAAACATATTCAAGAAAAAGTTTTTACTGCAACAAAAATAAAAATCGAAACGGAAGTGTTGTTTGTTTGATAAAAATAAATTTTTTTAAAAAAAAGTTTATCCCCACATAGTTTTCAAAAAAAATTGTTTTAATTTTTTTTCGAGTGATAATTAATGTAAAGCAAAAATCTTCTCATTGATTTGTTCTTTGATTGGAGAAGAGATTGCGGTCGAAATTATTCAAACTATTCTCACCACAAAATCTATGGCAGCAAAAAAGAAGGTTGCAAAGAAGGCAGTCAAGAAGACTGTTAAGAAGGCACCAGCTAAGAAGGTAGCAAAGAAGGCTGTGAAGAAGGTAGCAAAGAAGGCTGTGAAGAAAGCAGCAAAGAAGGCTCCTGCTAAGAAGAAGGCCGCTCCAAAGCGAAAAAAGTAAGCCTGGCGGGGGAGGTCCGCCATCTCCGCATCAAGCTTGTAGCATAATCGCCCCCATTGGGGCGATTTTGCTATTTTGGTCCAAGGACGAGCAGACTTCTTCGTTGGTCTCGAGAATGAAAAGGTTCGGCTTTCTATTTAGTAAAAGAGCGTATATACTAGCGACTATGTCATTTCTGGATAGGTTTTTCGGTCCTACATACGAAAAAGAACTTAAAGATATCAGGCCCATAATTACGGCCATTAACAGTAAGGAAGAGGTGCTTTCCGCACTTTCCACAGAAGCGCTACAGGCGTCGTTTTTGGCGCTTAAGGAGAAGGTGAAGGGAGACCCCGTGCTCCTTGATGATATTTTGCCTGATGCTTTTGCGATGGTGCGTGAATCTGCCAAGCGTACGATGAATATGCGTCACTATGACGTACAGCTCATTGGTGGCATCATCTTGCACCGCGGAAAAATTACCGAGATGCGAACAGGAGAAGGAAAGACGCTCGTGGCAACGCTTCCAGCTTCTTTAAATGCACTCACTGGAAAAGGAGTTCATGTAATTACCGTAAACGACTATCTTGCTCGTCGTGACGCGGTATGGATGGGACAGGTGTATGCGGGGCTCGGTCTCTCGGTTGGCGTCATAAATCATGATGCGTCATATATCTATGATCCTAACCATCTTGATAAAGATGAGGAACGTGACGAGCACGGCTCATTCAAAGTCGTTCACGAATTTTTGCGACCATGCACTCGCCCAGAAGCCTACCGTGCAGATATTACCTACGGTACCAACAGCGAGTTCGGATTTGATTACTTACGAGACAATATTGAGTACGAAGCAGAACGAATTCGCCAGCCACACCATGCGTACGCGATTGTGGACGAAATTGACTCTATTCTTATCGACGAAGCGCGTACTCCACTTATTATTTCCGCACCAGCTCCAGAGAGCGAAAATCTTTACCCAATGTTTGCCGACGTTGCTCGCAAGCTTAATGCCGAAGAGCACTTCACTGTCGACGAAAAACTAAAAAGTGCGACGCTTACCGACGCAGGTATTGAGGCAGTCGAAAAAATGCTCGGCGTCGAAAATATCTACACCGACAAGGGTATTCGTTTTGTGCACCATATCGAGACAGCAGTGCGAGCCAAAGCGCTTTTTACTCACGACAAAGAATACGTGGTGCGTGATGGTGAGGTGGTGATTGTCGACGAATTTACTGGACGTCTCCAACCAGGGCGACGTTGGTCAGATGGTCTTCATCAGGCGATTGAAGCTAAAGAAGGGGTCAAGATTCAACAGGAATCAAAAACCTATGCATCAATTACCTACCAAAACTACTTCCGTATGTACGAGAAGCTCTCAGGCATGACTGGTACCGCACTTACCTCACAAGAAGAGTTTTATACTGTATACAAACTTGAAGTTATCCCAGTCCCAACTAATCGGGAGGTAAAGCGTATTGACGAACACGATCTTATCTATCAGAACGAGAAAGGAAAGTTCACTGCAATCATTAATAAGGTAAAAGAGGTGCACCAGACTGGTCAACCAATCCTTATTGGTACTGCTTCCATTGAATCAAATGAACGTCTTTCGGTAGCGCTTGCCCAAGCTGGTGTACCGCACGAAATGCTTAATGCCAAGAATCACGAACGAGAAGGTGAAATTATCGCCGCAGCTGGTCGCATAGGAGCTGTAACACTCGCTACTAATATGGCTGGTCGTGGTGTCGACATCAAACTCGGTGGTCCAGACGCAACGCCAGAGGAAGCAGAAAAGGTTAAGGAACTCGGCGGACTATTTGTGCTTGGTACCGAACGCCATGAAGCGCGTCGAATCGACAACCAGCTTCGAGGACGTTCTGGGCGCCAGGGTGACGCAGGACTCACTCAATTCTTCGTTTCTATGGACGATTCACTTATGCGAGTGTTTGGTGGCGAACGAGTGAAGAGTCTCATGGGTACCTTTGGCATTCCCGAAGATGAGCCAATCCAAATGAAGATGATTTCACGTACCCTTGAAAGCGCACAGACAAAGATTGAAGGCTTCCACTTTGATTCTCGGAAGCAAATTTTAGCTTACGACGACGTACTCAACCAGCAACGACAAA
Organism: Minisyncoccota bacterium; assembly: GCA_017992505.1. GTDB lineage: Bacteria > Patescibacteriota > Minisyncoccia > Phycocordibacterales > UBA918 > OLB19. The sequence continues at coordinate 29,531 of JAGOON010000003.1, forward strand.
CCATCTACGCTCGACGTCGTAAGTTGCTTATGAAAGATGGAGAAGAAGTGAAGACTGTGTTGGAAGAAGTGAGTGCGCTTGACGGTGAGCTTGCCAAAGTAATTGAAAAGAAGATTGCAGAATTTGGCGAAGAAGTCTTCATGGATCTATTCCGCAGGCTAGCGCTCCAGATGATTGATATGCTTTGGGTAGAACATCTCGAGGTGATGTCATATACTCGCTCGAGTGTGGGGCTTAGGGCTTATGGTCAACGTGACCCACTTATCGAATATCGAAAGGAAGGAACTCGTCTCTTTAAAGAGATGCAAGAAATCGTCATTCGTCGTATTGCAGAAGTACTTCCAAACCTCCAGCCTCAAGTGGTAGTAAAGGAAGAAGCTGAACTCAAGAAGCAGGCAGAGGCTGCACAAGAGGCCGCAGGTGAGACAATGGAGTCAAAAGATAGAAAGGTCGCACCAGTCGTAAAAGAAGCAGGATTTGAGCGAAATGAGCTTGTGACGGTTACAAATGGTACTGAGACGAGAGAACTTAAGTATAAAAGAGCCGAAGTGCTCTTGAATGAAGGATGGACGCTCGTTGAGAAGAAATAATTTTTAAAAAGAGCGCAACTGGCCTTCCGCCAGTTGCGCTCTTTTTCTACCCAGTTACAATAAAGCATATGACAATACTTTTACGCATCCTATGGAATGCGCTTGGGCTTCTACTCATCGCTAAGTTTATTCCAGGAATCATGGTGAGCGACTTCTACACCGCACTCATTGCAGCGGTCATTTTAGGAATCCTTAATGCGGTAGTAAAACCAGTCTTGGTTTTACTTACGCTCCCGATTACATTACTCACCCTTGGACTTTTTACGCTCGTTATTAATGCCGTGTTGTTTATTTTCGCTGCGTCGTTTATCGAAGGATTCTCGGTTGAAAGCTTTTGGTACGCGCTCCTTGGTTCGGTGCTTATGAGTATTGTGAGTACCCTCGGTAGTAACTGGATTAACGGGAAGTAATCAATGAGTGAAGCGATGAAAATCCGCCACACAGGTGTGGCGGATTTTTTATTAAACCTTGACACCATTGATTTTTAACAGTATTTGGGGTACTGTACGGCCCATGTTTGTTGATGAATTAACTATTTATGCAAAGGCGGGTAATGGCGGAAATGGTGTTGTTCGCTGGCGCCAAGAGAAGTTTAGGCCAATGGCGGGTCCTTCGGGAGGTAACGGTGGCAACGGTGCCGACGTCTTTGTGCGTGCGGTAAAAGATCTCAACCAACTTGCCAAATATACGGGCAACAAAAACTTCCTCGCTGAAGATGGTGACGCTGGAGCAAAAGATAGTCTCACTGGAAAGAATGGTGAAACGCTCTACATTGATGTCCCTGTCGGTTCACGTGTGACTGATATCGATCGCAAGCGTGTTACCGAGCTTACCGAAGCTGGACAGACCGAACGTATCCTGAAGGGTGGCGGCGGTGGTCTTGGTAACGAATATTTCAAATCATCGACCAACCAATCGCCAACACAGTCTACTAATGGTCATCCAGGTGAGGCGGGAAATTTTCTCATTGAGGTGAGTCTCATGGTAGACATCGGTTTGGTAGGACTTCCAAATGCTGGCAAGTCGACACTCCTTAATGCGCTCACCAATGCGCAGTCGCGCATTGGTGCGTATCCATTTACTACGCTTGAACCACACCTTGGTGATATGTACGGATTTATTATTGCCGACATCCCTGGTCTCATAGAGGGCGCAGCAGAAGGGAAGGGTCTTGGACATAAGTTCTTGCGACACGTATCACGTACAAAGATGATCCTTCACCTTGTTTCTCTCGAATCAGAAGACCCTATTTCTGACTATTACACCATTCGTAAGGAGCTATCTCAGTACGCTACTTCTCTTACAGAAAAGGAAGAGTGGATTATTTTGACCAAAAAAGACCTTGTAAATAAAGAAAAAATTGACACTATCCTCAGTACTCTTGCCAAAACTGAGAATCGTGTGCTTGTTGTTGGTCAAGATGAACCAGAGTCATACAAAATACTACGTGATTCTCTTGTCTCCCACCTACGGTAACCGTACAATATCTGCACAAATCTATGAGTTACGTACCAACAATTGGTCTTGAAGTTCATGCCGAACTCAAGACAGTGAGTAAGATGTTTTGCGGTTGTAAAAATGAACCGCATGAGAGTGAACCAAATGCGCATACGTGCCCAGTTTGTCTCGCACACCCAGGATCACTTCCAGTTCCAAATGAAGCAGCAATAAAAAAAGTACTGCTCTTTGGAAAAGCAGTCGATGCCACTCCAGCCACCTATTCAGAATTTGATAGAAAAAATTATTTTTACCCTGACATTCCGAAGGCATATCAGATTAGTCAGTACGCATACCCATTTCTTACAGGGGGTGAACTGAAAGATGTTGCGCTTACTCGAGTACACTTGGAAGAGGACACTGCTAGAAGTTCCCACGACAAGGGCGACTACAGTTTGGTTGATTTCAATCGGGCGGGAGTGCCACTTATGGAGTTGGTGACCGAGCCAGTCATTCACGATGCTGAGACTGCCGGAGCATTTGCTCGGGAACTTCAACTACTTCTTCGAACACTCAATATATCTGATGCCAATATGGAGCGGGGGGAGATGCGAGTTGAGGCTAACATCTCAGTTTCAAAAACGGATGAATTCGGAACTAAGGTTGAAGTAAAAAATCTTAACTCATTTAAGTCAGTTGAAGGAGCTATTGCTTTTGAGATCAAACGACAGACCGCGCTCCTTGAAGAGGGAAAAGAAGTGGTGCAGGAAACCCGTGGTTGGGATGAAGTGAATCTTCGCACCTTCACCCAAAGAGTGAAAGAAACCGCAAAAGATTACCGCTATTTTCCAGATCCTGATATACCAAAAATCAAAGTAAGTGAATCTCTTTTATCCGAGATAATGCCTAAATTGCCCAATGAAAAAAGGATTTTGTATAAAAATCTCGGATTAACGAGTGATGCGATTGAACTGATAATTTCTGAGAAAAGTACTGATACGTTTTTCAATTCACTTCTTCAGACTCAGATTGGTACCAGTACAGAAGCGCTGAAGTTAGCGGCAAACTACCTCACTTCGGATCTCGCTTCGCTAATGGATGGCGGTGGCACATTTGTGCTCGCTAATCTTCCAGCCGAACATTTTGCTGAACTTGTTGAAATGTTGCAAAAAGGCGAAATTAACTCTCGTATTGCAAAGGATTTACTTCCAGAACTCTTTGGAACTGTTAAAGGACCGCGTGCAATTGCGACTGAACGAAACCTGCTACAAATATCTGACAGTTCGGCACTTGAGAGTATCGTAAAAGAGATTATAGAAGCTAATCCAACTGTTGTTGCGGAATACAAGGCTGGCAAGGAAGCTTCAATTCAGTTTTTTGTAGGGCTTGGAATGAAAGCTACGCGAGGCTCAGCAAACCCGGGGGTGTTACTCGAAGCGTTTAAAAAATCCTTACTTAGCTAGTTATCTCGGATAGTCGAGGAGTAATACACTGTACTTATAGATAGTACAGTGTATTTTTCTGCTAGAATGTAGGCACGTATGGAGGCGGTGATCTTTGATGGCAAGGAGTATGTAAAGGCATCAGTAGTTGCTGAGAAGTTTCGCTATACTCAGGATTATCTCGGGCAACTCTGTCGAGGTAAGAAAGTAGACGCAAGGCTTGTGGGGAGGGCATGGTACCTAAATCTTGACTCTCTTGAAGAGCATCGGACTGGACGGCACAAAACACCCGCCAAATCTTCTGCGGCAGTTCCTAAAAAAGTCAGTAGTAACTACTTATCTCGGATAGATGTAGAGCCAGTGCTGAAAAATAAGACGGTAAAGATTTTTAAGGAAAAAAACGGAAAAATGATGGAGCTTCCTGTTCGTTATGAACAGGACGAGTACTCGCTCATTCCACGGGTGAATAAATCAGCAATAAGTACATCTATACCAATACTGCCGGCTGAGGCAGAAAGGCTTAAAATCAAGAAGGAAGCCAATAAGCTTAATGTTACGGACTTCAAAGCCGAAGCTCTCCCGGAGGTTTTTCTATCGGGGGCAGTTAAAGTTGATGGAATACCAGAAGCGCTTGAGGAAGACGACTCAACTAGGTCAGATATAACAAATAAAATAAAGCCAGGACTGACTAACACGCCCTCACCAAAGCGACTTGTCTCGGTGAGACAACCAGTTAAAAGATTACCAATGGGGACTCGTGTAGACATGAGACCAGTCGAAAGTCACAAAAGACTTGAGATACCAAATACGGCAGTCGCTTCGCTTTCATCAATAAAAGCTACTGAACGAGCTCCAGAGACATTTAAAAAGCAGATACCCAAGCACCCTTCGTCATTAGGGGTAAGCGCTAAGACCTCAGCAGACCAGCCAGCTGAAAACGGAAATAAAAAAGCACCAGTCAGGTTTTCACCAGATGTTGTCGTACCTCGAAAAGTCGTATCTAAAGTACCACCCAGAATTTCTGACTGGGTACTCGTTCTTGTGGTCTTTCTCCTCGCGACAATCGCCTCTCTTTTGGTGTTTGTAACAAATCGTGAGGTGCTGGTTGAGCGAGGTTCGTATGTTGATAATCTCTCCTTTGATATCTCGAATCTCAATACATTTTTGATGCCACTTTTTACTAACTAGATGTACGCACCTTTTTTGAGATAGTTTGGCGTATAATTGGGATAATTAATAAAGTATGAAGAGTGGTCTTGAAATCAATGGTGCAGAGCTTCAAAACATTCGTGCTGCGGCAGAGCGTACAGGCTATTCTCGTGACTACATCACTCGGCTTGCTCGTGAAGAAAAAATTATCGCTTCGCAAATTGGGCGGCAGTGGTTTGTCGATATTGATTCGCTTAAGGAGTATGCAACTGAAGTTGCCAACGAACAGAGTTTCCGCCATCAACAACTGAGTGAAGAGCGCAGACAGGAACGTCTCGCACAGGAGAAAAGAAATACTCGGGTAAAGAAGAATCACACTCGTACGCGTCGTGGAATGGTACTGCAATCTCATACACTTGCAGTCGGTGTCTTATCTCTCGGACTTGGCTTGGGTTTTTTGCTTAATCAACTCCCAACATTTTCTTCTGACTACAGCACTCAGGTTGCAAGTGCACCGTCAGTACAGCCTCTTGAGGAGTACACTGTGGAGGACAGGCCTGTTGGCGAGAAAGACATCACTTCGGGTGTTGAGTTCTCACATGAGTCGGTCGGACTCGCCACCATGGAAGGTGCTTCAGAAGGCATTTTGCTTTTACCAGGAGGAACTGGCTCTTCTAGTAACCCCGCCAAACTTTTTTCTGATGACGTTAGGGTGATGGTTGATGAGCATGGCCAGCAATTTATAGCTAGACTTAATGATCATGGACAGATGGTTGAGAGAATTCCTTTCGTGGTAGTACCAGTTACTAGCAGTAGCACACCATAAAGTCTTGAGACTCGTTCAGTTAAGAGCATAGGTTTTTACATGAAATACTCGCTTTATAGAGAAATGGTTAGATGTTATACACAGAGTTCGGTGTTCGGAGAGAAATTGTCTGCTTAGAGTTGGTATCATTGGGTTAATACAGTAGCAATAGGTACCAGATATATCATTATATGAAGACACAACTAACAACAGGCATATTTACTCAAGCTGTCGCGCAAGCTGGCGTCGCTGCGACACTCATTGTGTCGCTCCTTACAATAGGTTTTTTCGCAATAGAACCACAGATTGGTCACTCTGCGGAAAGTGTCGACTTTCGGGTTCGTCAAACAATCACAGATGAAACTTCATTCTCAGTAAATCCTTCAAATGTCACGATGAATGGGGGTATTGCTGGCCTGACTGGAGGTACTGCTACGGGAACTACTGGTTTTGTTGTTCGTTCTACAAATGCTAGTGGATACTCTGTTACTATCGACTTCTACGATAACGCTGGCTTGTACGCCATGCTTGGTGACGAAGATGGTGGCGAAGAAATTCGAGACTACGCACTTGGTGCTGGCACTCCAACATTTAACATGACCGCCAGCACAGCAGCACAATTTGCTTATAGTGTGCACTCGAGTAGTACCGCAGACTCAGCTGATGTATTCTGGACTAACGGAACTACTTGTAACTCTGGTGCGGGTAGTTCATACGGGAAATGTTGGAAGTCTCCAAGTACTAGCGCCATAGAGGTAGTGAATCGAAACACGTCAGCCACAGCAGGTGCAACTTCAACGCTTGTATTTAAGGTACACGTGCCATCTGGGGCTACACCAACTCCAACAGCGCAAACTTACACTGCTACCGCTACCTTGTCAGTGGTTGCCCAATAAGGTACCCTGTAGTCACATTATGACTACTATTCAAACCATTCTTCTTTGTTTTGCGCTTGTGCTCACACCTCTCTCTGGAGAGGTGTTTGCACAATTTTCTGAGACCGCCTCTACTTCTGAGTCCACCAACTCTGTTACCGCTGAAACAACTTTGACACAAGAAAAGTGGTATCGCTCAGAGAAGGTTGAAGGAAATATTGATATAGGGGACTTTGTGGTTGGACCTGGTCGGGCTGAGATTACCGTTTCGCCAGGAGAGACTCTTGTTCAAGAAATTACAGTTACCAACCGTATCTCTGCTGGGCGTACATTTAAGCTTGAGGTAGAAGATATTACTGGTAGTGTCGATGGTAGCTCAGCAGTATCGCTTACTGGTACTGAGCGGGGTCCGTACAGTATTCGCGATTACATTTCATTTCCAACTGATACATTTGTCCTTGATTTAGGAGAGCGTGCTCGTATCCCCGTCACAATCAAAATTCCTGAAAATGCAGAACCCGGCGGATTTTATGGTAGCGTGCTCGTTTCAACTGACCGTACTGGTACTTCAGACGCTGGTGCTCCGCGGTCACCGATAGTTGCACGCGTTGGATCGCTTTTCTTTGTCACCGTTCGTGGTGATATTGAGATGTCGGGTGAAACAAAGGATATTAAAACACTCGATGGGAAGGTGTGGTATGAAGAGGGTCCAATCAACCTTGGTATTACTTATGAAAACACTGGTTCAGTACACGTCAATCCATACGGAGAAGTTTCAATCTCTAACATGTTTGGAGAAGAGGTCGGTTTTGTGGAGCTTGAGCCGTGGTTTGTGTTACCAAAATCTCTCCGATCCCGCGAAGTAACTTGGGATAGAGAGTTTCTTTTTGGTCGGTATAAGGTAACTGCAAGAATCAATCGTGGTTATGAAAACCAGATTGATGAGGTTAATACGGTTTTTTGGGTGTTACCTTGGAAGATTGTTCTTGGAATCTTCGTGATCGTCTTTACTGTTGTCTTTGTTATTAGGGCCTTCTTCCGCACGTTTGAATTTAAACGTAAATCATAAGAGTACTTGTGCATATGGGAAACCGCTTCGCACCATCGCTCAGAATATCCGTGGTATTTACCGCGTTCATTTTGGTATGGATGCAGTTAGGTTCGGCGCAGGTAGCCACAAGCACCAACTACCAGCTTCAGAGTGACAGTATTAATTTCGGCGGAGGTCTCTCAACATCTACTAACTATCGACAAGAAAGCACCTTTGGAGAAATTGCTACCGGTGAGGCAACAAGCACCAACTACAATCTTTATGCAGGGTATCAACAAATGCAAGAAGTGTTCCTCAGTATGACGGCACCTTCTGATGTTATTCTGAGTCCAAATCTAGCGGGCCTTACCGGAGGTACTTCAAATGGCTCTACTACAGTAACCGTTACTACTGACAGTCCTGCTGGGTACTCACTCACACTCGAGAGTCAGAATAATCCTGCAATGCAAAATGGCGTCTATACGATTGATGACTACGATGAGGGCGCTGATGCAGACTTTTCATTTTTGGTGACAGCGGGAGTTGCACATCTGGGGTTCTCTCCTTCTGGAGTTGATGTTGCACAAGAATTTAAAGACAATGGTTCACTTTGTGGTGTGAGTTCTCAAGATACTGCGCTCGCATGTTGGGCAGGCCTTTCAACGCTCGGTACAGTGATTTCGGAAGGAACTGATGCAAATCATCCATCTGGAGCAACTACTACAATTAGTTTTCGCGTAGGAATCGGTAGTGGGGCGGGTGTTGTTAGTGGTGTCTACACAGCCACCACTACACTGACTGCTCTTCCGTTATAATAAAGAGACATGAGATTTTTATTGTGTGCTGCACTTGCTTTCCTTGTACCTGTTACAAGTGTTTTTGCGCAAGAAAGTTCAAGTTTCAACATCCGGGTTTTTGGTGCCGAAGATATTGTTGCTCCAACAACTCCAACACTTTCTGGTTCGGCAATCTCATATGATCAAATAGATTTATCATGGACGGTTTCCACCGATAACTATTTAGTTTCAGGATACGTACTCTATCGAGATGGCTTACCGATCAGTACCACTACACTCACCAGTTACTCTGACGTGAGTGTTAGTGCGTCCACGTCGTATGTCTACACAGTCCGAGCGTTTGACCCTTCTTTAAACTATTCCTCGTCTTCAAATCCAGTTTCCATAGACACCCCAGCGATGCCTGTAACTCCAGTTAATGTAGAGGGAAATAGAACGGCGACAGCAGCGAGGATTGTTTTAAATGAACTCACTGTTACTCCAGGATTTTCTACGTCAACTTTTTATATTAAGACTGCCAGGCCAGCTCGCTTCGAATTACGCTGGGGCAAAACTGACTCGTATGAGCTCGGTTATATTATCAACGATCGTTTTGTTGAATCGTATCGCACCACGCTTGCGGAACTCGAGCCAGGGACAACATATTTTTATGAGGTCATCGGTTATTCACCGCTTGGGGTGGCGAATGTTCTTGAAAAAGGAAAATTTAACACACTCGACTTGGTAGACTTCCTACCACCAGCCAATGTTCTTCGCTTCGGTGGATATGCAGATGCAGACAATGTTAAGCTCTCGTGGCAGATTCCCTTTTCAAGTAGGGCTTCATCAGTACGAATTGTTCGTAGCCACCTCGGTTTTCCGAGTCATCCGCAAGATGGAGTGATTGTGTATCAGGGAACAGGGGAATCATTTGTCGATAGGGATATCTTGGCTGAGCATTCTCCGGTTTACTACACAGCCTTTACGTATGATGTGGCTGGTAATACTTCTTCGGGTGCAATCGTGCGCGTGTATCGAATTGGCGACGGGGGTGATTCTGGAATTGCCTCACCAGTTATTGATGCGCCACTTGATGGTGATGGAGTTATTACCCAAGAAGAAGGCTTTGCTTCGACTTCACCTAGCCTGCCTGCAGGGATAAAAATGCCTGACCTTGAACATATTTTTTTGTTGCAGAATAACAAACAACAATCATTTGCTGAATTAAAAATTGAACTAAGCTCAGTTGAGCAATTTGTTATCAGTATTCCAAAGGAAGCGGTAACACTTAATCTGAAATCAATTATTGCAACGTTGACAGACCCGACTGATTCACGAAAAACCTACTCAGTACTGCTTCGTCTCAATAAAGAAAAGACTGCATATGAAGCGGTAGTGGCACCACTCATGGTGGCGGGGATGTCACAGATTACCGTCGATATTTATGATTATAAAGTAGCGGTAGTAGGTACCTATCGTAAGACGGTGACTTTTATTGAAGGTCGAGATGGACTGAGTAGGGTGGGACTGTCGCTTGAAGAATTTATGGTGTGGGTACTTCCAACTTTGCTCGGTAGTGTATTTGCACTTCTCGCAAGTACCCTTTTCTTCTTGTTCTATAAACGACGACACCACTCTTCTCATGAGGATAACAACTGGTGAAGTCATCCAATTACTTGTATAGTTATTGCAGTTATTTAGTTGAATAGTATTTTTATGGCGAAAGTTGCAATCAATGGTTTTGGAAGAATTGGAAGAACGTTTTTTCGTTCTGCATTTGGTCACCCTGATATTGAAATAGTCGCAGTAAATGATCTTGGTAGCATTGAAAATCTAGCCTACCTTCTGACGTACGACTCAGTCTATGGTAGGAGTCCATTTACCGTAAAGGTGGAAGGAAAAGATTTGATTATTGACGGAAAGAAAATCACCTTTTGCCAAGAAAAGGATCCAAGCATGCTTCCGTGGGGTCAACTTGAAATCGATGTGGTTGTTGAATCGACTGGTTTCTTTACTACTTACGAAGGCTCAAAGAAACACCTTCAGGCTGGTGCCAAAAGGGTGGTAATTTCCGCACCAGTGAGCGACGACCCAACCGCTGCGGGGGTCCAGGGAGCTACGGTGCTTATGGGAGTAAATGACCACCAACTTGCAACGTGTCAAATTACTTCAAATGCATCCTGCACAACTAACGCTACGAGTCCACTTGTGGCTATCCTTAAAGAAACTGTCGGTATAGAAAAAGCACTCCTTAATACAACTCACGCATACACCGCATCACAGTCACTTGTCGACGGTCCATCAAAGAAAGAGTTTCGTGACGGACGAGCAGCTGCGCTCAATATCATCCCTTCTTCAACAGGCGCAGCAAAAGCTACCACTAAGGCACACACTGAACTAGCTGGAAAATTTGACGGCATCGCTATCCGCGTACCAGTACCGGTCGGTTCGTTGGTTGATGTAACATTTGTTTCGTCTCGTGACACCACTGCTGAGGAAGTAAATAATATCCTCAGGACAGCGGCTACTGACCCGAAGTGGGCCAACATCTTTACTGCTACAGATGAACCTCTGGTATCCTCTGACATTATTGGTTCTCGGGTCGGCTCAATTGCAGACCTCTCATTTACGCGCGTTGTCGGAGGTAATCTCGTGAAGGTGTTTGCTTGGTATGATAATGAGACTAGCTACACACAAACCCTTGTCGAACACGTTGCTGCAGCTGCCCGCACTCTTAAATAACTATGAACACAAAACCCACCATTCATCTTGCTACTGACCACGCAGGTTTTGAAAGAAAGAATGAGGTGGCTGAGTGGCTTAAGGAAGAAGGGTATACTGTAGTTGATCATGGCGCTCATACCCACGATGCTGAGGATGATTTTCCTGATTACATAAAAAAAGCTGCTGAAGCGGTGAGCAAAGAACCAACAGCTAGGGCGGTCATTTTTGGTGGTTCTGGACAGGGCGAGGCCATGGTTGCAAATCGTTTCCCGCAAGTGCGAGCGACAGTTTTTTATGGTGGAAATGAAGATATTATCGAGCTTTCTCGCGAACACAATGACGCGAATGTTCTTTCGATTGGGGCACGGTTTGTAAGTTTTGAAACGACAGTACGTATATTGAAGAAATGGTTTGCTACTGCATTTTCTGATAATCCAAAATACGAGCGGCGAAATCAGAAAATTGAACACATCACCAAAGAAATAAATTAGTATGGCAATCATTCCAATTGTACCCGCAATCATTCCAAAGAGTGAAGAGGAGGTTGTGGCGCTTACAAAAACACTCACTTTTTCTAAAGAATTCCACCTCGACGTCGTCGATGGAAAGTTTGTGCAAAATATTTCTTGGCCATATAGGCCAAGCGGGGAGCCAATAGCGATAAAGCCCCATACCGACAAGTACACACTTGAAGTAGATTTAATGGTAGAGAACCCCATTAAGGCAGCGCGGGAGTGGATTAAAGCGGGAGCAGATATGCTCGTCTTTCATATTGAAACAGTTGATATCGCTTCGTTTGTTGATTTTGTAGAACATGTGGGCAATCTATCAGTGGGAGTAAGTTTCCATGGCGACACTCCTGCTGAGGCGCTCTTTCCATATCTCACACATGCAGACTATGTGCAGATAATGGGTATTCATACGATTGGACTACAGGGGCAACCATTTGATGAACGTGTATTTGAAAAGATTGAAATAATACACCGTAAATTTCCGAATATTGCGATTAGTGTTGATGGTTCGGTAAATAAAAATACTATTGCTCGACTCGAGAAGGCAGGTGTCGATAGAGTGATCGTGGGTTCTGCGATTGTTGGGCAGGAAAACCCCTATAGTGCATACGAGACACTTCGTGCATGTGTGAATGAAGTGTAGTGCATATCGTGCGTGCTTGTTGCTATACTAACGGAGTATATGAAGTACCTTACACCGCACGAAGTTCATTCATTGGAACTCACTGCCAACCACATTAGGCAAAGTATTATTGAAATGCTCACATCTGCTGGGAGCGGTCATACTGCTGGTCCACTTGGTATGGCTGATATTTTCACCCTCCTTTATTTTGCAGTATTAAAACATGATCCAAAAAATCCTGATTGGGAAGAGCGAGACCGTCTTGTGCTTTCTAATGGCCACATTTGTCCAGTTCTTTATGCGACCCTTGCTCACGCGGGGTATTTTGAAGTGGAAGAACTAATGACATTGCGTAAGTTTGGAACGCGGCTTCAGGGACATCCACACCGCCAAGCCCTCCCAGGACTCGAAACCAGCTCTGGTCCACTTGGCTCAGGACTTTCGCAAGCAATCGGCATGGCGCTTGCAGACCGAATGAATAATCCCTACTCATCAAAATTTGTTTACTGTCTTTGCGGTGATGGTGAACTCAATGAAGGACAGATATGGGAAGCTGCCATGCTGGCAGGAAAAGAAAAACTTAACAATCTAATTGTCATTATTGATCGTAACGGCATTCAGATTGACGGGTATACAAAAGACGTGATGCCACTCGAACCACTGGCTGAGAAATTTGAATCATTTGGGTTTGATGTTCAAGAAGTCGATGGACATAATATGCGTGCGATGAATGACGCAATTGGAAAGGCACAATCCATCTACGGGCAACCATCACTTATTATTGCGCACACAATTGCAGCCAAGGGAGTCGATGTGTTTGAACGAGACTTCCGTTGGCATGGTAATCCGCCTGGAAAGGGACCTGAAGACAGAGTCCCGCGCGATAAGCAGGCTGAAGTAGCACTTCAGAAACTCCGTACACTCGCTGGTATGATTGAAGCCCAAGACTCGTAAAATTCTTCTATGTTTGCATCTCATATACAACAAAATATTAAAGACGGAGGAATAGTCGACCGAGTTCCGTCACGAAATGGCTACGGCGAAGGATTGCTTGAAGCAGGAAAGCGCGACCCAAATGTCGTGGCACTTTGTTGTGATCTTACTGAGTCGACCAAGACTGATGCGTTTGCAAAAGCCTTTCCTAAGCGCTTCGTTCAGATTGGTATTGCTGAACAGAACCTCGCGTCTGTTGGTTCGGGAATGGCTGCTATGGGAAAGGTCCCGTTTATTGCATCGTATGCAGCATTTTCACCAGGACGTAATTGGGAACAGATCCGAACAACAATTGCGTATAATAATAGTAACGTGAAAGTTGTCGGTGCCCACGCTGGCATTACCGTCGGTCCTGATGGGGCGACACATCAAATGACTGAAGATATTGCAATCATGCGCACAATACCAAACATGATTGTCATCGCACCCGCTGATGTGCACGAGGCACGAAAAGCGACGCTTGCGGCAGCAAAGCACGAAGGGCCGGTGTATTTTCGACTTGGTCGAAGCGATACCCCTGTGGTGACTACCCCAGAGTCTCCCTTTGAAATTGGTAAAGCAGTTAAGATGTTTTCTCGTGATGAATCACTTGAAAAGAAAGTCGGTATCGTGGTCACGGGGCTCCTCCTTTATAATGCGCTCATGGCTGCCAAACAGTTACAAGAAGAAGGGGTTGGCGCCTCAGTACTTCACATGGCTACTATCAAGCCACTTGATACTGAAGCGCTTGCACTGTTTGCAAAAGAGCATGATGCACTGGTGACTGTAGAAGAGCATCAGGTGGCTGGAGGCCTGGGAGGTGCCGTAGCTGAGTTTTTGTCCGAAACAAACCCCAAACGAATTGCAATGATTGGGCTCCGTGACACCTTCGGTCAGTCAGGTGAACCAGAAGAACTACTTAAGCATTACGGAATGGATATTGAAGCAATTGTGAAGGCAGGGAAGAAAGTCATGTAAATAAAAAAGCGAGAGACTAAGGGTCTCTCGCCTTTTTATTTACACCCTAAGAAATTTTAGTTGGTATGTATTCTGCGGGACGGTGAGTGAGATATTCTTCAAGTTTTTCTCGAGTAAGTAGTCCTGCTTGTGCACCCACGTACTGCACAACTGACATGGAGTTAATAGGCCCCCATGAGAGTGCTTCTTCTGGACTGAAACCGAGCGCAATCGCCGATGTGAAGGTCGCAGAGAATGAATCTCCCGCGCCAGTCCGGTCAACTGGATCGCTAGGGTCTGGGTACATTGGCATATGCCAGGCTTGGTCGTCGGCATCGATAACATACGCGCCGTTTGGTCCATCGGTGATAACTGGCATCTTTGGTCCGAGCGCTCTGAGTCCTCGAATGAGTGTCGGTACATGACGCTCTGTTGTTTTTAAGATCTCCTGCGCTTCTTCTAAGTTACAGAAAAATATTTCAGTAACCTCGTACAAGTCACGCAACTCCTCAACTCCGAGCTTAATCTGGAATGTTCCTGGCTGGAAAACAAGTTTTGTTTCAGCGTTATCCTTTACGTACTTTGCGATTTCGTGATGGAAGGCGATCCCGTGTTCACCGACTGAAGAGAAGTAGATGTATCGTGGTGGAACTGGGAAGTCGGGAAGGGAATACGGGTATGTTTCGTGTTGGATAAGAATGGTTCGTTCGGCTCCATACCGAAGTACGTAGTGATAATTAGTTTTCTTACCTTCGTGAATTTTTACAAAATCCGTATGAATACTTTCTTGACGAAGAGCATCGAGGCATTCCTTCCCAAATTTATCGTTACCAATATTGGTCACGAGCGCAGTTTCGAGGCCGAGTCGATGAGCTGCCACAGCAGCGTTGGGTGAGTTACCAACAGCAGGTACAGTGACAACATCGTCATAGGGGATCTTTCCGCCAAAGGGCATATGAAGGGTTTTTCTTCCCGTATCGAGGTCGATTGATACGTCGGCCATATCCTTATTAAGCTTAATAAATGCGTCGATGAGAATATCTCCGACGGCAACAAAATCGTACTGATGTGACATATATAATGAGTATACCGCACCTGAAGTCTGAAATATGTGGAAAGCCCAGTGGTTTTGTGGTTTATGATGAAGGCTTATTTTGCTATAATAAACGGAATGTTACGGAATTTTTTTGCTGTTTTTCTTTGTGTGGCTTTATTGACTCCTGTTGTCTCTGTACAAGCGGAAACTGACGCAGAACGTCGTGCGCGTCTTGAGGCGGAACTTCAGGTTGTGGAGCGACAAATTCTCACACAGTCGAGACTCGTTGAAGATAAACGTGGCGAACGTCAGTCACTCGAACGTGACCTCACTATTATTGAAAGTGAAGTAAAACAAATTCAGCTTGGTATTCAGGCGCGTAGTGTAGCGATTGAGCAACTCTCAGATCAGATCGGTGAAAAAGAAGTGGTGCTCTCTATTCTTGAAGAACGTTCAAAGCGTCAACAAGATTCACTCGCTGATCTTGTACGGAAGTCTGCCGTAATGGACGACTTTTCACTTGTCGAAGTTATGTTGAGCAAGCAAAACCTCTCAGAGTTTTTTGGAGACTTGGCAACGTACCATAATATCAAGGAATCACTCAGCGACTCGCTCGAGATTTTACATAACATTAAGCGTGACACCTCAGACCAAAAAGATCAGCTTGAAGGAAAACAGCTTACTGAAGCTGAAATGAAGCGCATTCAAGAGCTTGAACACGAACGGGCAAAGGCAAAAGAAAATCAAAAGGAAGAAATCCTGACGGTAACCAAGGGAGAGGAGCGGCAGTATCAGTCATTGCTAGAATCACAACAACGTACAGCTGCACAGCTTCGTAATGCACTCTTCCAACTGCTTGGTGGTGGCGGTGCTATTGCATTTCCTGAAGCTGTTAGGCTTGCGAAGTATGCCGCGAGTGTAACGGGTGTGCCGGCTGAAACAATCTTGGCAATTCTTGAACAAGAAACAAATATCGGCCAGAATCTCGGTAGTTGTCTCTTTACAGACCAGAGTAGTGATAAACCAGTGATGCACCCAACTCGTGATGAACCAGTCTTTAAGGCCTTGGCGGGAGTACTCGGGTTTGATCCGTATACTCGAAAAGTGTCTTGTCCAATTTACCAAAACGGTGAACGAGTTGGATGGGGTGGTGCAATGGGGCCTTCACAGTTTATTCCATCGACGTGGGCGATTTACGGTGGACTTGTAAATACTGGCAGTGGTTGGACGTACAGTCAGTCGAGTGATGCAATCCGACGTATTAATGGTAGTGGGGCTCCAGCCAATCCATTTAACAACCAAGACGCCTTTATTGCGACAGCCCTTCTTATGAGAGACAACGGTGCCGATGGGA
The DNA here is from genome assembly GCA_017992505.1 of Minisyncoccota bacterium. Taxonomy (GTDB): domain Bacteria; phylum Patescibacteriota; class Minisyncoccia; order Phycocordibacterales; family UBA918; genus OLB19. The sequence goes on from JAGOON010000003.1 coordinate 45,812, forward strand.
GTAATGCAGGCGACCGCCTCGCTGCTTTGCGATACTACTCTGGTTGGGGAGGTGCCTCAAATCCAGCTAATGCCTTCTACGGTGACCAGGTGATTAACCGAAAGATACGCTTAGCAGAAGAAATCAAGATCTTGGGTGACTAGAGGTTGCCAAAATACCATTATTTGTTATAGTACGCGACACATATGAAAGCTGATATTCACCCAAAGAACTACCGCATGGTAATTTTCCATGACAACACAAGCGGAGAGCGTGTGCTTGTTGGTTCTACTATCAATACTAATACTACTGATAAGTGGACAGACGGTCAGGAATACCCAATCGCGTACGTCGATGTTACTAGTGCCTCACACCCGTTTTACACTGGAAATGAGAAGACGATGGATACTGCCGGACGTGTCGAGCGCTTCAAGAGTCGAGCCGCAAAAGCCAAAAAGTAAACCATCTACTTTGTCCGACTACGAAAAAAGACCCTCGCTGGACTCTTGTCCCACTCGGGTCTTTTTTCTTGTCGTTCGCGTACCTGATTCACTTTTTGGCTTTTGCGCATCAGTGATAAAAATTTGAGTTTATTTTATTACTGATTTAGCGTAGTATAGCCATCATGGAATTTTCTTCTGACAAACTGCAAGAATTTAAAGAGAACCCAAAGACACAGTTCTTGGCGGGGCAGTTTGAAGTGCTTTTGCGCAAACGAGCGGAGTCTGAAACGATGGCTGAAAGCGACCCTGAAATGGCAGAAATGGCGCAAGAGGAAATTGAGGAACTGAATACTCAACTCAAGCTATCATTTGAAGAAATGGAACGAATTATAGAAGCCAACAAAGAAGAAGAGGTGAAGCCGTACGGAGTAGTGCTTGAAGTACGGGCGGGAGCAGGGGGTGACGAAGCTGGACTCTTTGCGGAAGAACTTGCACAAGCGTATCTCAAGTACGCAGAGAAGAAGGGCTGGCCATACGCTATCGAATATGAATCACGTTCGGCGAGTGGGGGATATAAAGAAGCTGCGTTTGAAATCGTGCATCCAGATGTATACGACGCGCTCCGTTTTGAGACAGGTGTACACCGCGTACAGCGTGTACCCGTCACTGAGAAGATGGGTCGTATTCACACCTCAACGATGTCTGTTGCTGTACTTCCAATGCGTAAGAAGCCACTCTTTGAAATTAATCTTTCTGATATTGATATGGAATTCTCTCGTGCTGGTGGAGCGGGGGGGCAGAACGTCAATAAGGTAGAATCTGCTGTTCGTCTCGTGCACCGACCAACGGGTATTGATGTCCGTAGCCAAACCGCTCGTTCTCAACTCAAAAATCGCGAGAAGGCGATGGAGCTCCTGATGGCCAAGCTTGAGGCTATTCATGATGAGGAGGAGGCAAAGCGGCATGCTGATGTTCGAAAGGGTCAAATCGGTACTGGTGATCGTTCAGAAAAGATTCGTACCTATAATTTCCCACAAAACCGTATTACCGACCACCGTATTAAAGAGTCATGGCACAATATCGAGGGTATTATGGCAGGCGATATGCAGAGTATGATTGATAGTCTCAAAGCGGCTGCTTCAGGCGAAACTATTGCGAATTAAGGCCCATTATGGTAATCTTGCGACGCTAAGCGTTTCTGCGCTTTTTGTTTATAATTATGTCAACTACCAACTCAACATTAATCCAACGCCTCTTCAATGCAGGGGCTCATTTCGGTTTTAAGAAAAGCCGACGCCACCCAACCGTGGTGCCATACCTATTTACTACTAAGGAAGGAGTCGATATTTTCGACCTCGAGAAAACTGCTGTTTCAGTAGAATCAACTAAGGAGCTCCTTAAGCAAGCTGGCCTTGCGGGGAAGACTGTACTCTTTGTTGGTACTAAGGATGAATCATCAAAAATTATTAAAAAAGTTGCAGAACAAATAGACGCTCCCTATGTAGCAAATCGCTGGATTGGCGGAATGCTCACAAACTTCTCAGAAATCAAAAAGCGCATCAACCGACTTGAAGCGCTCACAAATGAATCAACTTCTGGCGAACTCGAACGAAAGTACACCAAGAAGGAACGAGTAATGATTGGTCGTGAAATGGCCAAGCTCACCTTCAATTTTGGTGGTATTGCTAAAATTACCAAGAACCCAGATTACCTCCTCGTGGTAGATCCACGACATGACCATATCGCGGTTACAGAAGCTAAGGTGCGAAACATTCCTGTTATTGCCATCATGAGCTCTGACTGTGACGCTTCACGAATCAACTACCCAGTGGTGGTGAATGATTCACTCCAGACCAGTGTGGCCCTCATCCTCGAAGAACTTGCGGCAGCGTACAAGGAGGGTACAAGTGCCTACGTTCCCCGTCCTGTAGCACCACGCGAGACGACACCTCGCCGCCCACGCGCATAAGCGTTTACTCAAATTATTATTGTTCATTCGTTACGTTATTTTGTATGGAAATCAACTCAGCTCAATTAAAGGAACTTCGAGACATGACTGGTATCTCAGTAATGCAGTGTAAGAAGGCACTTGAAGAGGCCGGTGGTGACATGGAAAAAGCTGTCATTATCCTTAAGAAGAAGCGAAGTGACGCTGCTGACAAAAAGTCTGATCGTGAAATCGGTGCAGGTGCTGTTGGTTCATACGTACATAATACAAATGAAATAGCAGCGCTCGTGCTTCTTGGTTGCGAGACTGATTTCGTATCAAAGAATCCAGAATTTGTGTCGCTTGCGAAAGATATCGCAATGCAAGTTGCTGCTTCAAAAGCTTCGTCTGCATCGGCTTTTGGAATGGGAATCGCGTTGGCATCAAC
>JAGOON010000021.1 GCA_017992505.1 Minisyncoccota bacterium
GAATGTATGTGCCTCCTCGATGGTCATGTGAAGAACTTCGTGGATGTTCTTTTGCTTATAAGTAACTTCTAGTGTTTCCTTGGTAAAACGCTTTCCATCACACACATCGCACGTTACATACACTGTTGGCAAAAAGTGCATTTCAACCGCAATTTCTCCGTTACCCTGACAAGCTTCACAGCGACCACCTTTTACGTTGAAGCTAAATCGTCCGGGCTTCCAACCACGTGCCCTCGCCTCACCAGAAGCCGCAAATAAGTCTCGTATATGTGTAAAGGCGCCAGTATATGTAGCAGGGTTAGAGCGTGGGGTTCTTCCTATTGGTGACTGATCAATTAACACTGATCGACCAAGATATTCTGTGCCGGTAAATGAAGTGCAGTTGTATGTATGCGGTGTACGGTGCTTTTTTTCGAGCCTCGACTTTAGATTGCGATCGACTATTTCATACATGAAAGAGGATTTTCCAGAACCAGATACTCCTGTTACGCAAATAAATCTACCAAGTGGAATATCAATATTAAGATTTGTTATATTAAAAATCTTCCCACCCTTAATCTGAATTTTTCCTTTCTCGCCAATTCGACGTCCTGGCACTTCAATTTTTCTAGCACCTCTGAGGTAGTCGAGAGTTATTGAACCCGAGTCATTCTTTTTGGCAGAAAGGAGTTTCTCAAGATAATCTGCCACAACAACTTCGCCACCATGCACCCCTGCACCCGGCCCAATGTCGATAAGGTAGTCTGCAGCAAAAATGGTGTCCTCATCGTGTTCAACGATAATGATCGTGTTGCCTAAATCACGTAGGTCTTCAAGAGTCTTAATAAGCCGATCGTTATCACGCTGGTGAAGACCTATACTTGGCTCATCAAGCACGTACAGTGCCCCTACAAGCCCAGAACCAAGCTGTGAGGCCAAACGAATCCGCTGCGCTTCCCCACCAGAGAGAGTGTTCGCTCGACGATCAAGCGTTAGGTATTCGATACCAACATTTTTCATGAAGTCTAGACGTTCTATTACTTCTCGTAACGCCGGCCAGGCGATATCTTGCTGCTTCTTACTGAGCTTTAGGTTGTTTATGAATGTAATTGCCTCTTGGACGGTCATTGCAGTGAATGCGACGATATTTATACCAAGGTCAGTTTTTCCATCACCCCCAAGATATACACGGAGTGCTTCAGAGCGGAGGCGGGCCCCCTTACACACAGGACACTCGTCGCTTTGAAAGATTCCAACAACGCCAAGTCCATTACACTCGGGACAAGCTCCATACGGTGAGTTAAATGAAAAGAGCCGGGGTTCTACCTCAGGAAATGAAGAACCATCTATTGGGCAAATGAATTTTGCAGAGAGAACGCGCTCTGTTCCGTTTGGACTTTCAATTTTGACAAGACCACCTGAAAGCATTAACGCAAGCTCTACCGCTTCAGAAAGACGTTCTCTTGAGCCTCTGACATCATCACGAAATTCACTGACGTAAATTTCATCAATAAGCACATCAATATCATGACGCTTTGTTTTTGTGAGAACAATCTTTTCTCGTAATTGTTTTATCTCACCATCAATCTTCACTGTCTCGTATCCTTTTCCAAGTAGATCATAGAGAAGCTGGTAGTATTCACCCTTACGACCGACAACAACTGGTGAAAAAATGGAAACACGACCCTTAGTCACTTCAATGCCCATCACCTTTTCGTTATCCTTTGCGTTTTTTACTTCGCGTTCTTCAATCGATTTTAAAATGATGCCTAGAATTTCATCTTGCGACAGTTTCTGAATTGGAACATCGACATCAAGGCAGTATGGCTGTCCGACTCGAGCATAAAGAATACGTAAGTAGTCATAAATTTCAGTAATCGTTGCTACAGTTGAACGTGGATTTCTCGAGGCAGATTTCTGGTCTATTGAAATTGCAGGCGAGAGGCCTGAGATTTCATCTACGTCTGGCTTCTGCATTTTATTAAGAAACTGTCGTGCGTAGGGCGAAAGCGACTCCACATAGCGACGCTGACCTTCCGCAAAAATAGTGTCAAAAGCAAGTGACGATTTTCCTGAGCCTGAAGGGCCGGTGATGGCAATCATCGTTCCTCTGGGCATTTCTACATTAATATTTTTAAGGTTGTGAGTCCGTGCACCACGAACAATAATTTTGGGAGTCTCGGCCCCCCACTCAGTTTTACTAGTTTTTTTACGCTTTTCTTGTGACATACAACGACGCCTTCGCTTGATGGTGAAGGTGGTATACGCATTATACTGATATTTGAAAGAGTAACAATGTTAGCGCTTAAGCGTGATGACCACGTGTGTACCAACATCTTTGATTGATTCGACAGAAATTGTCCCTCCGAGAATTTCAATAATTTGTTTTGTAATCCACATACCAAGACCACTGCCTACGGTAGTGGACTTTTCGACTCCCCCAACGCGTGCAAAAGGTGCAAAAAGCTTCTTTTGATCTTCTGCACTTATTCCCATACCAGTATCTTTAATACGAATTGTTATCATAAGCGGAGTAATTTCAGTTGAAATCTCCACCGAACCTGTCTCAGTGTACTTTAGAGAGTTTGAAATAATATTTTGAAGTGCTTGATGAAGTCGTTTGGCGTCGATATTGTGCACAATTGGCAGAGCGAGCGGCATGTACTTTAGAAGTAAGCCCTTTTCCTCTGCAACTGGCCGCAAGACATCTATAACACCACCGATGACTATTTGAATATCAGTTGGCTTTTTATCTACGGACATTTTTCCTGACTGGATTCGTGCAACCTCAAGAAAATCATTTACAAGCGACAGAAGACGAGATGTAGAATCCTGAATTGTGTTGACATATCGTCTCTCTTCTGGCGCCAGACTTTTTGATTCAAAAAGAAAGCTCGCATAGCCCCTTATTGCAGTTAGTGGCGTACGAAACTCATGAGCAATCATATCAGTAAATAAATCTCGCTCTAGAATTTTTTGTTCTAAAAGAGAGTGTCTTTTTTGCCAGTCAACTTGTCTCGAAATCCAGTATGCTAATGCAATAAAGAAGACAAAAATAGCAGTAAGGCCAATATATGATTGTTGGAGTCTATTCTTAATTACAGCGTCTGAGGTAGCAAAAGAATGTTCAGTAAGAAGAAAAAGCTGGGCTCCGTCAGTCGCTATAATTGAGCGGACGGCTTGTGACATTCGCTCCTCATTTAGGGTATATGGAAAAGTAAATGATGTGTCTTGTGGAGCAAATGCCACAGAATCATACAAAAACGTTTTTTTCTCATATGTACCTACAGCTGCACTGTCCAAAGATGCAAGAATGAGCAGTCCTTGTCGTGTCTTTTCTGCAACTCTAATTTCAGTGATGTCAGGATTTTGTTCAGCAATAGCTTGTACGAAGTCTTGCAAAGTCGACTCTGTTCTATTTGAGGACTTAATATAAAGAGAGGCGACATCATGGAGAATACCAATTCGTCGCATGTCACTACTTTCGATGCTTTTTTGTGCGCTGGTATAAAACGCGTGCAATGAAGAAATGTACAGTAGTGGGAAGATAAAAACTAAAACTCCCACCATCAGTAAGCGGGCATTACCACGCATTACCATAAAACCCTTTTGGATAGTCTTAAGAAATTTTGACAGCATGCGAAGGTTCTTGTGGTGCTACGCCAGCCTTCTCGCGCATACTTACCCCAAGCATTAAAAGTATTAATCCGAATGCTAAAATACCTAACCCAACAACAGTATTGTAAGTATCAAATGATGAGATCGAGCCAAATGATTCTTGATTTGCTACTTGTTCAACGTTTCCTTCAAGTGGAGTAAACGCTTCCGCCTGCTTTACAAAACGGAATGGATTACTTCGAGCGACAATAGCACCGGTATTGTCAGTAATAGCTACATACACCTCATGATCTCCATCTTCAAGTTCTTTTTCAAAGGTGTAACTAAACAAGCCTGCTTCATCAGTGCGTACAGTGACAACGGTTGGTGTACTGAATATGTATAAAGTCACATAGCTGTTTGGAAGTCCTTTTCCAGTGATTTCAGCTTGAACTGACTTCCCAGTATCTTCACTCTTGATGACTGGTGCAATTCGTTCTACCTTGAGCGTATCCTCTTGGATCAAGGCCAAAGACTCTTGTGGCATTTCATACTGAATTACAGCTTCAGTGTCTGAGTTAAGTGGATCAAAGCCACGCATTATTTCAACACCATCTTGGATACCGTCATTGTCACTATCGGGCAGTTCTGGATTGGTACTGTAAAGATTTTGTTCATCAAAGTCTGAGACACCGTCCTTGTCTGTATCGGCACTTGTTTCAGAATCACTTGCTGTACGGCGAAGTTCTTCAAAAGTACTTACACGTTTTTCAAGAATACTAAAGCGCTCCTCTAGGACTGTTTCTGCTTCGTCAGCGAGGTAATTTATCGATTGATCAGTGAGTATATCGTTTAGTATTTTTTCTCGTCCAATAGTAAGCTCTTTTCGAGCTAATTCAATGAGAAGTGGATCACCAGACTGTTGCGCAACCGCAAAGCGATTAAAGAGCTCTCTGATTTCCTCTTCATGTAGTGTCAAAAGCTCCCTTACTTCATGCGGTGCAGGAATCGTTATGTCTGGGGAGTCAGACTCATTAATGTCAGTAAGTGTAAAGTCAGGTAAAGAACGACCATTGGTTGTTTCCGGTTCGATATTTACTTCAGACTCTTCGTGAGTTAGTTCATTTTCATCAGAAACGACAGCTTCAGGCTCCTGTATTGGCGTGAAGTTAGAAACCCTAATTTTTACACCAGATGAAAAATAATCCTTTGCTGATGCGCGAGTCCGTGCAACCATTTCGTATTCACCGTTGGGTACGTCAATAGTATTAAAGAAGAAATACCAGCTGTCAGGTCGCTTTTCAGCTAAACCAACAAATCGAGAATTTGTTGAATTTGGATGCCTTACATACATTTCAATAAATGCGACGTCATCGGAAGCTTGAATTTTAACCAGTACTCGATCCTTTAAGTCACTTCCAGGAACACTTACTTTAAGAGATGGTCCGTTAGTTAAAACAGTTTGTTGGTTCTCAGTAGTACTTGTTGTTGCTGTTTGTGATTGCGTTGTAGTGGTATCTGCCAGACTTACTCTATTTTGTGTCGTACTTGAGCTACTTAATGTTGTTGTCGCAGTTTGTGACAAATGATTTTGCTGAGGTGGAACTGAAAAGTCACCTAAGTTAAAACTATGCTTTGAACCATCAACAGCAGATTCAATGTATGCAAGAAGACTATGCTTGCCTGGAGTAAGTTTGTCAGGCTCTATGGTGAACTTGTATAGTTCCGGTGATAAATTATCGATGTGTAAAGTCGAAACTTTCCCATCGCTGAGCGAACGTGATTTTACATAAACGTTCTTCGCATTCAAAACAGCTAGCTTATGCTCAGTAAGAACCGTTGAATCCGTTGGTAGTGAGTCGAGTAGAGATACCTCAGGAACAAGGTTCGGTGTAGGAGTAAGGTTAGTCGTTTTGTTTACAGTGTTGGAAAATCCAGCGGTCGTACTCGAAATAAGTGCAGATTGTGATTGATTCGTGACATTTGATGAAAAAGCGAGCGCCATAGAGGCACCAAGTAACATAAAGCAAAGACCAGAAACATAAGCGACTTGTTGTGCTGACTTTTGAAAATCTTTTGAAATTTCTTCCAATAGAACAAGTACCTTCTCGCGAGCGCGGATGCTCATATTCTGGGGCAACTTCAGTACAGTCTCTTGTTCTAAAGTGGTTTTCTTCCTTACTGCACGTTTAACGGACAAGCCAGATGTTCCCGTTCTTTTTCGAGTGACAATAGGTGACTTTTGAGAAGAAGTTTTCTTTGACACGTGCGTCTCAATTTTTTTTACGGCTTTTGTCCGGGCGCGCTTGTTTACCTCCTTGTCGGGTTTGAGAGAAGCCAAACTTGGCTTTTTTATGGGAGTACTAGTAGATAACACCTTCCTTGCAGACATGAATTGATTATATAGCATCACCCACAAAAAGGAGCAGAAAAGCCTGTCGATAATTCATTATCCCACAAGTTCCTCAATGGTTTCTATGAGTACTGACAAATCAGTCATGGCTTTAACAAAAAAGCGATCTGCTCCAAGGGTAAAAACTCTTTGTTTATCCTCCTGCGAATCCCTATTTGAAAAGACAATAACTGGAATGGGTTTAAGCGCTGAGTTTTTCTTTAGTTCCTCCAAAATCTCAAAACCATCCTTAATGGGAAGCATTAAGTCCAAAATGATTACTTGTGGTTTGAAGTCTAGAATTTTAAAAATAATATCTTCACCGTCGGTTGAAAAACCTGAAGGAAATGACGACGCTTCAAGTCTCGTTCCAAGCAAATTTCTAAGCAATGGGTCATCTTCAATAATGTAGACACGAATTCCCTTCGTTGTCGTAAATGCGGTGTCTGGTGGTACATCAAGTACTGAAGTGCTGGAAAAGTTGTCTGGCTGACCAAAAATACTTTTTATCTTTTTAGTAACAGACTCAGCGGACTCATTTGGAGTTATGTAGTCAGCTGCTCCCAGCATAAGTGCGTGCTTAATACGGTCCTCGCTATTTTCAACCATTGCAAAAATTGGAATACTCTTACTAAGAATTTTCCCTCGAAGCTCATCAAGAATTTCAGTACAGGTGTCGGCATCATGTAAGTGATTTAGAACAACAATGCTAACGTTTTTGCTTTGAATATCTGCCAACGAAAGCTCTCCACAGTCAGCAGTAATAACGTTCATTTTGTGCTTTCTGAGCACGGATTCAAGCTCCAAAACCTGCTTGTTCTTATTCCCCACAATCAAAATAGTCTTGTCTGTTAGAATTGACATGTATATATTGTACCACTGGTTTTCCTTGTGGAGTGTAGCGAGTGGGGTTATTTTTTCTTCTCTAGGTAGGCTATTTCATCACGAATAATTGCCGCAGTCTCAAAATCAAGAATAGCAACCGCATCCTCCATTTGCTGATATTTTTCTTTTAAGACCTTTTTTGGGTTCTTTTTAAATAGTGCTACATCTATCTTAAGCAGCTCGTCTACTGTCTCATCGTGCTCAGAGCGCATTTGATCAGTTATCGACTTAATCTCCTTTGCGATGGTTGTGGGGGTAATACCGTGAGTAAGATTGTATGCAATTTGTTTTTCACGTCGACGATTAGTCTCACCAGTGGCATAGGTAAGTGCATCAGTCATTTCATCGGCATAAAGTACCACTCGCCCATTTACGTTTCGAGCTGCTCTACCAATTGTTTGAATAAGTGCGGTCTCACTGCGAAGAAATCCCGCCTTATCAGCATCGAGGATTGCTACAAGCTCTACCTCAGGAAGATCAAGTCCTTCACGAAGCAAGTTAACCCCCACTAGACAGTCAAACTTTCCACGTCTAAAGTCGGTGAGTATCTCAATACGCTCAATCGTATCAACATCACTGTGAATATATTTGGTGTTTATTCCCTTCTCGGCTAAAAAATCAGTGAGATCTTCAGCCATACGTTTTGTGAGCGTTGTCACAAGCACTCTCGCACCACCAGCAATCACCCGTACTGCCTCATCAATGAAATCTTTTACCTGTCCTGGATAATCGCCCTGCTGTGTAACACCGCGCATATCAATGATCGGATCAACTAGTCCTGTTGGTCGTATAATCTGTTCAACAGGTTGTAGTCCAGCTTCTGCAAGCTTCGCTAGTTCATATTTGCCTGGTGTTGCAGTTGTATATATCTGTTGCCCCACTCTCTCTTCAAATTCTGCAAACTTTAATGGGCGGTTATCAACCGCACTGGGTAATCTAAAACCAAATTCTACCAATGTATCTTTTCGTGAACGGTCGCCAGCAAACATACCGTTGAGTTGAGGAATTGTGACGTGAGATTCATCAATTATAGTAAGAAAATCAGGACTACCATCAGCTTTGTGAGGAAAGTATGAAAGCAGTGTATATGGGGCTTCACCAGCTTTTCGCCTATCAAAGTGACGTGAGTAGTTTTCAATCCCGTTACAGTAGCCAATTTCACGAATCATCGCGATGTCATACTCTGTACGACGACGAAGACGCTCTGCTTCAAGCAATTTCCCTTCCTTCTTAAACTTTTTAAGCTGTTCTTGTAACTCAATTTTTATGTCTTCAACCGCAACCTTACGCTCATTCTCAGGAGTGACAAAGTGCTTGGCTGGAAATAAAAAGAATGATTCCGGTTCAGAAATAATCGCACGTGTGACTGGATCGATTTTGGTGATAGCGGTAATACTATTTCCTGTGAAGCCAAGGCGAAATATTACTCGTTCGTTGGTGGGCATGATTTCAATAGTATTTCCGACAGCTCGGAAATGTGCAGGTGTGAGATCAGCATTAGTTCTCTCAAAATAAAGATCAACAAGAGTACGGATCATGTCAGTTCTGGTTGTCTCAAATCCACGCTCAATTTTTAAGTGTTTTTTTAAGTACTCCGCTGGAGCACCGAGGCCGTAAATACAAGAAACTGACGCGACAATAATCACATCTTGTCTTGTAAGAAGCGCTTGTGTTGACGCATGACGCAAGCGATCAATTTCTTCGTTTATCTGTGACTCTTTTTCAATATATGTATCACTCGTCGGCATGTAAGCCTCTGGTTGATAGTAATCGTAGTATGAAACAAAATAATGAACAGCATTATTTGGGAAAAAATCTCGATACTCTTGAGCCAGCTGGGCGGCGAGGGTCTTGTTGTGCGCAATAACGAGCGTTGGTTTTTGAACAGCCTGAATGATGTTTGCCGCCGTAAATGTTTTTCCTGAACCAGTTACACCAAGGAGTGTCTGGCGCTTTTCGCCAGCTTCAATTCCTGCTATGAGGGCTTTAATGGCCTGTGGCTGATCTCCAGCGGGCGTTTTTTCAGTTGAAATCTGAAATTCCATGCGTTGAGTATACCGCAGTTTTGAAATAGAAAAAGCGGAACCATACTACCTATTCCAAACCCATTAGTGCACGTTCAATGATTTTTGGAATATCTTTTAGGCTTGTCTGTGCTTTAACGTGGTACTCTGATACCCCGATAGCAAGGAGTTTCTTTATTTCAGCGGGATCATTCTTGTTTGAAAAAACAACTAACGGAATATTAGAATACTTGGCATTTTCTTTTATACGCCCAATCAATTCTTCACCTGACATTCCAGGAAGCATCAGGTCAGTGATAATAACATCAGGAATCTGTTGCTCAATCAAATTGAGTGCTTCCGTCCCTGTTGTACATAGTGTAAGCGACCCTCCATCATCGGAAAGCTTTGTTCGTAGAATTTCCGCGAGAAAGTCATCGTCTTCCACCAGCAATAGTTTTGTACCTTTTAAGCTTTTTGTCTTTTTTCGTGCAGTCATATTATGGTGTTACTGATTCAGGTGGCTCAGGGGAAGGTTCTGGAGTAGGCTCTGGCTCTGGAGTAGGTTCTTCAGGTGGTGGCTCTGGGGTTTCATCTCCGTCAGTGCCATCTTCAGAAGGTGGCTCAGGGGGAGGTTCTGGAGTAGGCTCTGGCCCTGGGGTAGATGACACTTGTCCAGCTTGCTCAACAATTTCAAGGAATGTTCCTTCGTCTACACAAACCTCACCAACACAAAGCTCATCAGTCTTAATACCTGCCACAGAAAGCACCCCATTTACAAAGTTATTTGCCAAGATAGTAATTCGATTCCAAAGTGTATCTCCAGCATCGCTATCTATTGGGCTAAAGAGAGAAGCAAGCGCACTAGGTTCGTTATGGGCAAAGTGAGTGCGCGGTTCAATAAAGACAAGGATGGTGCCTTCATTGCTACTAAATGGTTCCAGTGCGGTACCGATCACGCGAGTTGTTGTGGTGGCTTTTGTACCAACACCGTCTTCACTAGAGAGTGAAATGGCGTCACCAATAGCAATGTCTCCCCCTTCGTTATTAACCTTAACCTGTGTACGACCAGTGAGCGCAACGGGCTTGGTGCCAGAGTTATTTCCTCCCATAATGAGACCTGTATCTTCAGCAATAACACCAAAAAGTGGTGTGTCTGGGGTGGCTCGAACAATACTTGCATCCTCATTGGTATCCAGAGCAACAAGTTCACCCACTTCGAGCGTGTCATCTTCTGCATAATAACTTTCTGCCAGCGTGCCTGCGACCATCGCCTCGAGATCAGTCACGCTCTGAATGGTATCAAGAAGAGTGTCACCGAGTGTTGTTATGTTCACTGACTGTTCTTGGATACCTTTCACAAGAAGCGGAATGAAAGCATCCTTCATAACACCAAGATAGCCAGTTTTTGGATTTTCTGTTACTGCATAAGGAAACACTTCATTTACCTCTTGAGCAATGAATCCAGTGATACGAGGCCCATCAGGATCCTGAAGACGATTGAAATCAACAACACGGAGCGCATTAATAGTTGCAGTTGCATCTACAATCTCTGTGTTCGTCACATTGGTCTTGGTGCGAATGTCTGAAATATCAGTCAAAGCAAAGGTACCTGAGGTGTTAGCAATATAACCGACCTGACCACCATCACCATCATATGCATCAAGATAGTATGTGGTGCCACTACCATCATCGGCCCCAGCCTGGACTTTGAGACCATAGCGGTTCGCATTATTACCATCATTGAAGAAGAAGCCACTATAGTTGGTGCTGTAATCAGAATTAAAGGTAAAACCACCACTTCCATTTATGGTAAGTCTATCGTTGGTTCCTAGTACGGAAGAGGAAGAAATCTTGAATTTCAAGCCATCAACTCCCGCGGTCCAATTTCCATCGGTTAGGAAGGTTGAATCACCATCCCCACCTCCACTTTGGCCAGTGATTTCCACCACAGAAAGCTCCGGTCGTTCTCCTTCCGCGGTAACAGTATTTAGTGTCGCCCCTTCAAAATGTGAAATGGCCATAGTGATGTAGTCATTTGCTGCCAGCTCAACCACGTTTGACACCAGTGGGGTAACTCTATGATTTGTTGCTCCTGACTCCACCCGACCGTATCCGACTTGAGTAGTACCATTC
>JAGOON010000022.1 GCA_017992505.1 Minisyncoccota bacterium
CCGAAACATAATCCAGACAGACAGTCTTTATGGCACGTACCCAATAAATGAAGACTGCCCGCTTGTGTATGTTGATGACAAAGTATGGCTTCAGGGTGAAGCTGATCAGAAAGTAACCATTGCGGCTGCGGGTACGGACAGTACAGGTGCTAATCCTTCAATTATCTTACAAAACAACATAACGTACGATGATCCCGACGCCGATGGTCTGCTAGCAATTGCTGAAAATAATATTTTAATTGGGGTTGATGTGCCAAACGACATGACCGTCAACGGTATTTATATTGCTCAAAATGGTCGTTTTGGTCGTAATCACTACGTATACTCTAATCTCCCAAACCCTTCTGGCCCCCTTGATTTTCGTCCATACTACGAGCGCAATTCCCTCACTATTAATGGGACCGTTGTTTCAAATGGTCGAGTTGGTACGCAATGGACGAGTGGCAGCACTTTTACATCGGGTTTCCATGAACGTTATAGTAGTTATGACCGAAATCTCGTTGATAATCCACCGCCACTAGTCCCCAATACATCCGATGTGTACGATTTTGTTGAATGGCGGGAGGAGCAATAGTTCACCCGTGGTACCATATAGCAATCTATGAAACGTACCGCACTTATCATTGGTAATTGGAAGCTCAATCCGGGCACTCTTGCTGATGCGCAAAAATTAATTGATGGAATTGGCAAAAAGTATAAGCAGACTGAACAGCAATTTGTAGCGGTCGCACCGTCATTTGTGCATCTGAATGAGGTAGCAAAAAAGATTGGCAAAAGGAAGATTGCTCTTGCTGCACAGGATATTGCAACTGAAGTAATGGGTCCCTTTACCGGTGAGGTATCAGCATCTCAACTTCGTGACCTAAAGGTCGAGTATGTGATTGTGGGTCACTCAGAAAGACGTGCGATGGGCGAGACAGATGAGCAAGTCCAAAAAAAAGTACTCATTGCGCTTAAACACAAACTTACACCAGTTGTCTGTATTGGTGAGCGAGAACGAGACATACAAGGCAACTTCTTTACGTTTATTGAAAAGCAAGTGAAGGCATTATCTGATGTGTTGTCGGCAACTGATATCAAAAAAATTGTGATTGCTTATGAGCCAATCTGGGCTATCGGTACTGGGAGAACAGCATCTGCATCTGATGTAAAAGAGATGCAACTATTTCTTTTTGCAACACTTACCAAGCTCTATGATAAACCAACGGCTCAGAAGGTAACGTTACTCTATGGTGGGTCAGTCAAGCCAGACAATGCCAAGGAACTTCACCAGGAGGGTGGAATGAAGGGGTTTTTGGTGGGAGGGGCCAGCCTCAAAGTTGAAGACTTCCTGGCTATTATAAAAGCAACTGATACGGAATAACTGTATGAAAAAAATTACTGATGTGGCTGACCTCAAAGGGAAGCGTGTGATTGTAAGAGCATCTCTCAATATTCCACTTGAAAATGGAAGGGTGCGCAATGCGTTTCGTTTGAAACGGGCACTCCCAACACTTCGTTACTTACAAGAACAAGGTGCTCGTGTCGTTATAATTTCACATATTGGTCGAAAGCCAGAAGAGACACTGAAGCCAGTTTTTGATGAACTTGAAAAAGATTTCCCAATTCACTGGGGTGGTGTTGTTACTGGAGAGGAGTTCAAAGCCCGAGCCGAGTTGCTCACTGATGGAACTTTTTTGATGGCAGAAAATCTTCGCCAAGACAATCGAGAGGAAGAAAATGATGTTGATTTTGCTGAATATCTCGCTCAGTTTGGTGATATATATGTAAATGACGCATTTGCTGAGGCACATCGAGAGCATGCGTCACTTCACGCCCTTGCGAGGCTACTTCCAGCGTACGCAGGACTTAACCTTCTGCAGGAGGTGCAGGAGCTTCAAAAGGTAATGACACCACAACACCCGTCACTTTTTTTACTTGGTGGCGCAAAGTTTGAAACAAAAATGCCTCTTATTAAAAAATATTTAGACGTGTATGATTTTGTTTTTGTGGGTGGTGCACTTGCAAACGACATTTTTAAAGCTAAAGGTTTTGAAGTCGGGAAATCACTTGTTTCAGATGAATCTATAGCAGGCGCAGCGTTTCTTGAAAGTCCAAAACTCATCATTCCTGTTGATGTTGTTGTCGAAGGCCCAAACGGAGTACGTACCTGTCTTCCGAATGAAGTTCAGTCCGATGAAAAGATTTTTGATTGCGGAGCGCAGACGACTGCACTCTTGGCTTCATATATTGAAAAATCAGCTACTGTACTCTGGAACGGACCATTTGGAAATTACGAAGCAGGTTTTGAAGAAAGTACCGAAGAAACAATGCACAATCTGGCGCGCTCAAGTGCGTTCTCGGTAGTTGGGGGTGGCGATACTGTCGCAGCTATCGAAAAACTTGGCCTCAATGAAAATATTGGATTTGTTTCAATTGGTGGCGGAGCAATGCTCACGTACTTAGAAGAGGGTAGAACGTCAGTACTTGATTTGCTTGATTAGGCGATCGCACTAGCGATGGTAACGGCGAGGCTTTCAGCTTCGCCGTTTTCGTATTCACCTGGCATTGGTTCTTCATACACGCCATCGTTATCAAAACGAGGAATGATATGGAGGTGCGTGTGAAAGACTACTTGTCCGGCTGCTTTACCGTTATTGATAAGAAAGTTAATTCCATCACATTCGGTTGTTTCCATAATTACTTTTGCGAGTCGTTGCCCTACAACCATGATGTGAGCGAGGTCCTCTGGATTTGTACTCAGAGCATCTTCACTTGGGGTCTTTGGTACAACAAGCGTGTGACCAGGTTGAATTGGATTGATATCGAGAAAGGCAAAGACTTTTTCATCCTCGTACACTTTAAAAGATGGTAATTCTCCGGCAATAATCTTTGAAAAAATAGTCGACATATGTGGGAAATGGTACCATACGAAGTACTATTTATGGCTACCTACCGCTTTCCCGAGGGAGAAACCACTATTATTGCACCCACCCTTTCAGAGCTCACCAACCGTTTGCTTGCTCGAAGGGGAGTGACGGCAGAAGAGATGTCTTCATTCCTTTCTCCTAACTACGAAGCCGAACTCCATGACCCATTTCTTCTGCATGATATGGAAAAGGCTGTCACCCGTTTGCTTGGTGCAATGGAAAAGAAGGAAACGATAGCAATTTTTAGTGACTATGATTGTGATGGAATTCCTGGTGCGGTTGTTCTTCATGATTTGCTCGTGGCCCTGCAGTATCCGCATTTTAAAAATTACATTCCTCATCGTCACTATGAAGGGTTTGGTCTCAATAAAAACGCAATAGACACACTAGCGAGTGAAGGAGTGAAACTTATTATTACGATTGATTGTGGCACCTCAGATATTGAGGCAGTCACACATGCAAACAGCAAAGGAGTTGATGTCATTATTACCGACCACCATGAACCGCATGAAATACTCCCTGAGGCATTGGCGATTATTAATCCCAAGCTCGGTACGTACCCATTTACTGAACTCTGTGGTGCAGCGGTTGCGTTTAAACTTGCACAAGCAGTGCTCGCCCGAACAGCGCATACGCTTTCAGCTGGTCAAGAAAAATGGTGGCTTGATATGGTGGGTATTGCGACCATCGCTGATATGGTCCCACTTAAAGGAGAAAATCGTATCTTTGCACACTTCGGCCTTCAAGTTTTACGTAAATCGCGCCGACCAGGACTCCAGAAGTTATTGTCTAAGAATCGCATCGATCAACGGTACCTTACCGAAGAAGACATCGGCTTTACCATTGGCCCACGCATTAATGCAGCATCACGTATGGATAATCCTGAACACGCGTTTCATATGTTGCGAGCGACAGATGTCGGGGAGGCAACGACTTATGTCGACCATCTAGAAAAACTAAACAAAGAAAGAAAAACCATGGTCGCCACCATGACCAAAGATTTACACAAGCGTCTTGAACATCTTGAAGAAATCCCTGCTGTCTTGGTACTCGGTAATCCAGAATGGAGACCATCTCTCGTTGGACTGGCTGCTAACAAGCTCGCCGAAGAACATAAACGACCAGTGTTCCTTTGGGGTAAAGACGGTAATGGTGTTCTTAAAGGCTCGTGCCGATCTGGAGGTGGCGTGAGTGTTGTACGGATTATGAACGAAGCAAGTGAAGCGTTTCTTGAACACGGTGGACATCACTTCTCTGGTGGGTTTTCAGTGAAGGATGAGCATATCTTTACTCTCAGTGAACGCCTCAACGACGCTCTCGCTTCATTAAAGGAAACTGCGACTATCGATGATATAGTCGAGATTGATGCGGTTTTGTCACTCGATGCTATTACGAGCGAGTTTATGCGGGAGCTCCGACTGCTCGCACCATTTGGTACAGGGAACCCAAAACCAATTTTTGCATTTACTGACGTTACTCCTCGAAAAGTTGAACAATTTGGAAAAGCTGAAGAGCATCTTAAGCTTACTTTTGAGACAGGTACCGGAAGCCTAGAAGCAATTGCGTTTTTTACTAAAGCCGAAGATTTTCAAAAGCACCCTGCCATTGAGCCGTTGACGTTAGTTGCTCATGTTGAACAAAGTTACTTCATGGGTCGGTCTCAGCTTCGCTTGCGTATTATTGACATTGTCTAAGTCTCACGTATGCTTCCCGGGGAAGGAGATATCTCGTGGACGAAGAAGACGAACCTATCACCATTGACCATCTCATTGGTGTTACATGTATTTTAAATTCTAGCTTGCAGGTTGAGCTATGTAAAAATTTACAGAAAGACAATCGCATCGAACTGTTCACTGACGAGAGACACCCTCGCTTGGTAGTGACTGAGATCACTGACCTCACAGCAAACGGCGCATTTATCGTTACAATATGTAATCGTCAAGGAAAAGTATTGACCGAAAAGGGAGTACTTATTGCTGAGTCACTCTTTGCATCAAAAAAACACAAAGGCGCCACAGTTTAAGTGGCGCCTTTTTCTGTGGTAGGCTTGCCATATGGAAACAATTACTATTTTTACCGAAGGTGGATCAAGGGGTAATCCTGGTCCAGCTGCGGTGGGTGTGCATATCGTTGACCCTAAAGGCCTTGTTCTCAAGGAGCTAGCGGAGACAATTGGGAACGCCACTAATAATTTCGCTGAATACCACGCAGTTATGCGAGGGCTTCAGGTTGCCAAAGAGCTGTTTGGAGAAAAAACTATGAACATGCATTTTGAGGTAAAACTCGATAGTGAGCTTGTAAAAAAGCAACTCAATAACGAATATCAAATAAAAGAACCAGGTCTCGTGCCGTATTTCATTGAAGTTCACAATATGCGAGTATCGTCATTCCCCAACCTCATTCTGACCCATATTAGCCGAGAACTAAATGTAGAAGCAGACCGTTTAGTCAACAAAGCACTAAATGCGGGATAGTTTCTCTTGACCAAATGGGGGAGTTTGATAGACTCAGCACTTAGAAGTTCATCGCGGTTGGTGAACGTTTACGAGAGGGTATCTCATGAACAAAGGTTCGAAAGAATCCATCCAAAAACAAATAAGACACTACACCGCAAAGCATCAAAGTCTTGCTGAGGACTTGGCTGCTGAGGAGCGTCGTCGTATTCAAAATGCCACCCAGATTCGACGTATCAAGAAGTTGAAGCTGATGTGCAAGGACAAGCTGACAGAGCTCCGTAAACAGCTCACTATTAGGCAAAACCCCTCCAGGTTCTCGGCTGAAGTCATTCCCCTCCCTCTTCCACCGCTGGTCACGACCGACGTGTTACCACGTCGCGTCGCTAGCGGGTAAATTTGCACCCAGGAACAAACAATGCGGCCGAGACTAGTCTCGGCCGCTTTTATATTATCCACTTGACCGAGCTTAGATTGTAAGAGTATACTCTCGCGCTCGTCTATAGTTATATTCGAGAAAGGGAGTTCTTTACGATGAAATTGACGGAAATGAGTGTCGCTGCACTTAGGTTTGAGCAACAAGAAGCAGACAGAAAAATTCTGGAGTTGAAGCGCAGAAATGCCAACGAGGACGGTCCATTGCTCGCAACACTCCGTATACGACGTTCGCAAATTATTGTTGAGATTGGTCGTCGACCGCTAGCGCTCGAAGTCGCCTAAAGCTATTCCAGAACCAGAGTGGAAACACTCTGGTTCTTTTTTATACTTAGACAGTGTCTCCATATCGTTTCCATATTGTTCTTTGTGTGTTTCTGGCGGGGATTGCCACTGAAATAATTTTTTCTTTTTCACTCGCAACTATTACGTGGCTTCTCCTGCTTTCTGGTGTCCTTGCGCTTCTGTGTCTTAAAAAGCAAGTTGCACCAACCCACCAACTTCCCTTTATCATACTCTGCTTGGTTTTATTTTCATTGGGGTTACTTCGAACAGAAATTGCTTCGTGGGCAGTTGGCGTTTCACCACTTCAAGGAAAGCTTGGTGAAGAGGTAGAGATAAGGGGTATTGTCGTAAGCGAGCCAGATGTAAGAGAACGAACGCAGCATTTAAATGTAAGAGTGAGTGACGATACTCTTTTGGTGACCACTGACCGTTTTTTGGATGTTTCATATGGCGACGAGGTCATCGTGCAAGGTGAACTCACCGTTCCAGAAAGTTTCCAAACAGAGCTTGGCCGTGAGTTTCACTATGAGCACTACTTACTTGCACAGGGTATTGAGTACACGATGCAGTTTGCTGAGGTCTTAGTAGTGTCGAGTGGTCACGGGTACAAAACGCTCGCGTTTTTGCTCGACACTAAGCAGCAATTACTCACTGGAATAGAGAGCGTTCTTGGTGAACCACAATCTGGCCTGGGGACAGGTCTCTTGCTTGGGGTGAAGCAGGCACTCGGAGATGAGCTTGAGAAAACATTTCGCACCGCAGGAATTATTCATATTGTGGTGCTCTCAGGGTACAACATTATGCTTATTGTTGCTTTTGTGATGTTTATGCTCTCGTTCTTTTTACGAAAACGGGTTCGGATTATCGTCGGACTTATTGCCGTCGTTGCGTTTGCTCTTATGGTTGGTCTTTCGGCAACAGTAGTACGTGCGAGCGTAATGGCGGGGTTGTTGCTTGTCGCACAAGCACTTGCTCGCACGTACGATGTGACCCGAGCCTTAATCTTTGCTGGAACAGTGATGGTGTTTTTGAACCCATACCTCCTTTTATATGACATTGGGTTCCAGCTTTCTTTTATGGCAACACTTGGATTGGTGTTGCTTGTCCCCCGATTTGAAGCGATGCTTGTAACTGGGTCGGTTTGGGTCACGGCGCGGGAATACCTGCTCTCGACAGTCGCGACACAAATAGCAGTATTACCACTCCTTTTGTATTACATCGGGGAAGTCTCGCTTGTAGCTATCGTGGTAAATCTTCTCGTGTTGCCACTTGTTCCCCTCGCTATGCTCACCACATTTGTCGCTGGGGTGTTTGCGCTTATCTCACCAACATTAGCAGTGCCATTTGTTTTTGTAGCCCATTTTACACTTACATACATTATTGAAGTGGCAACTTGGTTTTCATCAATACCCTTTGCAGCAATCACCGTCCCCGCTTTTTCAGCACCATGGGTAGGTGTCATGTATGGAGGGATGTTGTTATCGTACGCATATTTGTTTCATGGAAAAAGAACAACTCTTGAACTAGATGAATGGGTGATTGAAGAGGAGATAAATGAAAAGGTGGGTGATTCACTGCATGAATCACCCACCCCTCAACCTTTTTCTATTAAGGAAGACGACTCGCGACTACTTCCCAGTTAATATTTTTAAAGAAGGCATCAATGTACTTTCCTTTATCAGGTGATGAATAGTCCATCAGATAAGAGTGCTCCCACATATCAAGCGCAAGAATAATATCAACGTCGACTAGTTGTCCAATATGCTGTTCGTCTACCCAAGTTTGTATAAGTTGTCCCGTGTGGGGGTCATGGTAGAGCATTGCCCAGCCGACGCCACGAGCTTTGGCTACTTGGCTAAAGAAGGAGAGCCAGTTTTCGAAACTACCCCATTGAAATGCAATTTTTTCCTTGAGGGTTCCATCAGGAAGTGTTTTTGCACCACCCTCAAACTGTGAGAAAAAATATTCATGGTTACGCATGCCACAGAACTCAAATCCAAGTCGACGTTGCATTTCAGCAATTGCAAACGCATTGCTTTCAATATCATTAGAAAAATCGGTGATTTTTTCTTGAATGAGATTGACATGCTTCACATATCCCTGGTACAGAGAGAGGTGATTATCCATGGTTTCCTTTGAGATACCATCGAGCTCGGGAATATTAAATGAAAGGGCCTCGTATTTCATAAGTAAAAGTAAGGTTACGGAGGTATTGTATCATGTCAGGCATGACTCGCGCTGAACGGACACGACTACTGACATTACTGGGTATATTACTCATAATCCTTGTTACGTGGTTTCCGCAGTTTTCTTTTTCACATAAAAGCGAATTATGTGATTGTCTTACGGTTTCGTTTCTTGATGTTGGTCAGGGTGATGCAATTTTGATAGAAACACCTGATGGAAAAGAAATGTTAATCGACGGAGGACCAAACTCGTCGGCCATGCAAGCACTTTCTGAAAGTCGGGGCTTGTTTGATAATGAAATTGATGCGGTACTGGCCACTCATCCAGACCTCGATCATATCGGCGGTCTCGTCGATGTGCTTGAGCGGTACACTATTGGAACAATTATCATGACAGAGAATGAAGGTGCTTCCAGTGCCGCTACAACATTTGCCACAGCTGTACAAAAAGAGGGTGCTGAAATAATTCTCGCTAACGCAGGTCAAGTCTGGCAACTCGGTGCTCGTACGACGATTCAAGTTTTCTCACCAATTGGTGATGAATCAACGTGGGAGAGTAACACTGCATCGATAGTAGTACGGGTAGTGTACGGCACCACTTCCTTTATGCTCACTGGGGATGCGCCAAGTGAAATAGAAGATTACTTGGTAGCGACATACAGTACCCAGCTTGATAGTGATGTCCTAAAGCTTGGACATCATGGCTCAAAGACTTCGACGAGCGATATGTGGCTCGATGCAGTCACGCCTGAGTATGCCGTGGTGTCAGCTGGCATAGATAACCGCTATGGGCATCCCCACCAAGACGTGATGCAAAGGGTCTTTAAAAGAAATATAAAAACTTCGCATACGGGCACTGATGGAACGGTCGTTTTTCAAAGTGATGGTCAGAGCGTGTGGCGGGAATAAAAAAACCGGCGCGGGGGCCGGTTTTTTCTTAGATAAGTTTTGCTTCCTTGAGAGTTTTGTACGCACCGTTCTTTGCGATAGTGCGGAGTCCCTTTGTTGATGCTTTTACGGTCACGGTCTTTCCGAGTTCAGCAACATAGATGCGCTTCTTTTGGAGGTTTGGTGCGCGTTTGGTCTTTCCAGACGGGTTGAACTGCGTCGCACGAGTGCGGTTGCTGTATTTCCCACCAATCTGGGTCTTCTTACCTGTGATGTCGCATTGCTTTGCCATAACGTTTATTTAGTGGCGACATACTACCACGTGTGCTTGATATTGCAAGTTACCCTCACCCTTTTCCTCTATATATAAGTGCGGTACTATTCTAGGACTATGGATCCAATTCAAATCGCGATGATCTTTGCCCTTATATTATCTGTCATTTTGCACGAAATGGCTCACGGCTACGCAGCCAACTGGCTCGGCGACCCAACTGCTCGCCTCCAGGGTCGTCTCTCTGCCAATCCGCTCGTTCATCTCGACCCAATGATGTCGGTGATTTTACCAGGTATTTTACTCGCTACTGGTTCACCAATTCTTTTTGGTGCCGCCAAGCCCGTGCCCTATAACCCATACAATTTCACGAACCAAAAGTGGGGAGAAGCAATTGTTGCAATGGCTGGGCCACTCGCCAACTTCTTTATTGCTATTGTATTTGCTATCCTCATTCGACTTTCTGATGTTTTGATGCTTTCTGAAACTTTTGTGATGCTCTCGCTTCAGATTATTATGCTCAATATCTTTTTGGCTTTTTTCAATCTTGTGCCGATACCACCACTTGATGGTTCAAAGATTTTCCCTCGTTTTTTGCCGTACCCACTTCGAATGAAATATGAAGGGTTTCGTAATTACTTTGAGCAAAACATCGCTCTTGGGTTTGCGCTCGTCATTATTTTCTTCATGGTGTTCCTTGCTGGACCACTGTATATGGCTACACAGTGGCTCACTTACGTGCTTGTAGGGTAGACAGGAATCTGTTATCTTTAAAATAGAATCAGCTACCCAGAGGAGGGCGCACCCGTGCGTGGAGGTTCTC
Source organism: Minisyncoccota bacterium (assembly GCA_017992505.1). Classification (GTDB taxonomy): domain Bacteria; phylum Patescibacteriota; class Minisyncoccia; order Phycocordibacterales; family UBA918; genus OLB19. The sequence goes on from JAGOON010000022.1 coordinate 10,251, forward strand.
CTCTTGGGTTGGCCCGCATGGCCTCCACGCACACCAAACGCCAAAACTGGCGTTTTTTATTTAATGTGTTATATTGTTGTCAGTTTTAGTTACTCGAGAGGATAGGCTCCCCGCCAGACTGGCGCGTGCGGGCTCCTCTCGAGTTTCGTCTTAGTTCGCACGCGCCACACCCCTACCTATAGACGGTCGTTCCCCCCTTCAACCGTCTAGGGCCCGGGACAGGTTTGCAGCGAGCCTGTCCCGGACAACCCTGTTTACACCGACCAATTATTTGGTCGGTTTTCTTTTTGTTTGAACAAACGAGCGCGTAGCGCAACTATTGTAAAAATGACCTAGTTTTTAAGGAGTGGAACGACTATAGAAGCGGAAATGCTCTTGTGGTGATACTGGCGCTTAGCATATTTAGACCCCCCTAGGAATAAATAGGCGCAGGCGAGTCGGTACAAATGGTTGCTCAACCTTGCATAAATGGTTATTTGTAGTAAAGTACTCCAGCTAATCTTATGGCAACAATTCAACAATTAACCCGTAAAAAGCGTGTCGACCGCGTACGAACAACCAAGACAGCAGCACTTGAGTCTGGTTTCAATAAGATTGAAAACAAACCAAACCGCTACTTCTCACCGT
>JAGOON010000023.1 GCA_017992505.1 Minisyncoccota bacterium
CACTTAGGGTGAGGGTGGATGAAAGGGTCGCAGCTGCGGCGTTCACCGTACCGGTAAAGGTTGGTGAGGTTGAGAAGACTAAGTTTCCGCTCCCTGTTTCATCTCCAACAATGGTTAGTAGTTCGGCTGAAGTATCAATATCATTGGTGGTCAATCCACCACCAGCACCACAGACTTGCCACTCCCAGGTACTACCCGTAGCTTCATAGGTAAGACAGTACTCATCAGTCTGGCCAGTAGTGAGAAGACCATTTGGTGTTATAAGGTTATTTGCAAAAGTTGAGCCAGAGCCAATAGTAAGGATGTCTGCAATGTAAAGGTCCGTAATAGCGGTACCTTGCCATGTACCGGCTGTCACAATGCCAGAATCATCAACGGTAAAGGCTTCTGGTAAGCCTCCATCACCTATGTCATCTCGCAAATCTGACAAATCTTCACTCACATCATCCATAAATGAGTAAATCTGTTTGTCGATACGAACTATTTCACTATCATCACTATGCCTACTAGGTATAGTAGTGCCTCGAATGAGCCATTTGACATGACTCAACACTCCTACAAAACGCGCATCAATAGTAGCCTCCGATGCTATAACTTTTGTGGTATCAGGAATTGCAATCTGGCTCTCTGAAACGGCACTGAGATATGGATATGCTGACTGAATCTGAGTAACAGCTTCGGTTTTAGTATCAACAGCCAATGGTGGGGTAATAATAAATGAACCAGTAAAAATACCTAGAATAAACAGCCCTAGCGTTTTTGCGAGTAGCCTCGTCATTACCTTAATTAAAGCAGTATTCCAGGGTTGTAACAATGAAAGTTATTAAGACTTAACCGCTTAAAACTACAGCAAAAGGGCGTCGGCAAGCCGACGCCCTTTTGCTGACTCTAAGTAATGAATTACTTACCCGATCGCATTAATTTACCAGGTTTGCGGCGTGCCACAATGAGTTTATTTGAATACTTCTTTGGAGAACGTGTCTTTTGTCCCTTTCCTGTCGGTCGACCCTGCTTGGTACGACTACGACGGTGACCTCGGGGACTACGTCCTTCACCTCCTCCGTGTGGGTGGTCAACCGCGTTCTTCGCAGTACCACGAGTCTTCGGGCGAAGTCCCATGTGACGTGCGCGTCCAGCCTTACCAATCGACACAAGTCGGTGTTCTTCATTTGATACTGAACCAACTGAAGCCCAACCAGCACGAGGTACTTTGCGGAGCTCAGATGATGGCATTTTGAGTGTAGTGTGCTTAGCGTCTTGTGCAACCACTTCAATGTGGGTACCTGCAGAACGACCAAGCTTTGCTCCGGTTCCTGGCTTGATTTCAACGTTGTATACGAAAGTACCAACTGGAATCGCGTGGAGTGGGAGGCGGTTACCAACAGCTACCTTGGCGGTTTCTGAGGTAACAATCACCGCACCCTGTCCAAGATTTTGAGGAGCAAGGATATATCGTCGTTCACCATCTGCATAACACACGAGCGCAATGAAGCCAGAACGGAACGGGTCATATTCAACCGTTTCTACTGTCGCTGGAATATCAAGCTTTTCGTACTTGAAGTCAATCTTACGGTACGTTCGCTTGTTACCACCACCGATGTAGTGCATGGTTGTACGACCTTGGTTGTTACGTCCACCTGTACTGCGACGACCCTTCGTGAGAGATTTCAGAGGATTGCTCTGAGTACTCGTGAGTTTTTTCTTGTATTCGATAACTGAACCATCACGTCGTCCAGCAGAAGTAGGTTTGTATTGTTTCATACTGATTAGACAAGATTAATGGTGTCACCCTTTTTAAGATAGACGTACGCCTTCTTCATACCTGGTACTTTTACAGTACGATTGGTAGAACCTTTTGTACGTTCAGCTGGTCGTTTGCTTACGATATTGACCTTTACCGGCGTCACGTTAAAGAGTGCTTTGACAGCATCGCGGACCTGAAACTTGGTCGCATCACGCTTCACCTCGAAGGTGTATACGTTTTGCTCGCCAAGATTTACTGTTTTTTCAGTGAAGTGTGGCTTCACGAGAACAGCGCTCAGGTTGCGGTCTGTTGCTCGTGCAGCAGACACTTGTGTCGTAGCAGCCTCTTTGTTTGCTTCTTTCTTTTTTCCAAAGAGAGCCATATTACTTTGACTTAGGTGCTGTTACCGCAGTACGCTTTTCAAGCACTTCAAGTGAAGCGGGTGCGTCAGCAATAACAACATACTTATAAGTGAGAAGATTAACTGGGTTTACATCCTTAGCCATGATAACTTCGTAGTTACCAAAGTTTCGGAAGCTTTTTTCAGTTGCAAGATCTCGATTTGCGAGCACAAGAAGCGCTGCATTCTTTCGCTTGGTTGCAAGCGCATCATTTCCTGAACCTTTCGCAATTGCTACGATAGTAGCCTTTGCGTCTTTCGCTTTTGGTTCACCCATAGCGAGTGAATCAACAAAGATAATTTCACTATCAGCAAGCTTCTTAGAGAGTACGGTCGCAAGCGCCTTGGCACGTACTTTCTTGTTAATCTTTACTGAGTAGTCTTTTTCGTTTCGTGGACCGTGAGCCACACCACCACCTACCCAGATAGGTGAACGTGTAGAACCATGTCGAGCGCGTCCTGTACCCTTCTGCTTCCATGGCTTCTTACCACCACCGCGGACTTCACCACGACCTTTTGTGTGAGCAGAGCTGATACCACGAGCATTGGCCTGCATTCCTGTTACCACTTCGTGGACGAGGTCTGCGTTGAAGGCCACACTGAAGACTGCTTCAGAAAGCGTTACGCTTCCTGTTTCCTTTCCTTCTTTAGAATATACTTTTGCATTCATAGTGTTTCGCTTATGCGCCGTGAACTTCGACTAATGTTCCTTTTCGACCTGGGACTGCACCTGCGACAATGAGAAGGTTTTCCTTTTCATTGATTTGGAGCACAGTAAGATTTTTGACAGTGATAACATCACCGCCCATTCGGCCACCCATACGAGTGCCCTTTAAAACGCGTCCGATACCACCGATACCGATAGATCCTGGTTCACGTTCTGAGTGCTTCTGACCGTGTGAGCGACGACCTCCTTTGAAGCCATGTCGCTTTACCACACCTTGGAAACCCTTACCCTTTGAAACAGCGGTAACGGTGATGGTATCGCCTGGAGCGAATGCACCTACGGTTACTTGTGAACCCTTCTCGAGTCCAGCAATTGCTGCTTCTTCGCCCGCGCGAGGACGAAACTCACGTGCGACAGCGATAGCACCACCGAAGTGAGCCATTTGTGCTTTGGCTACTCGGTGCTCCTTTTGAGTACCTGAAGCGACCTGCACTGCAGCGTAGCCATCCTTCTCTACAGTTCGAACCTGTGACACAGTCGCAGGAGAAACCTTGAGAACGGTAGCGGCCTGACAGATACCAGCATCATTGAAGACCTGAGTCATACCTGTCTTTGTTCCGAGAATGAATTTCATTTCGTATGAACCTAATTAATAAGTAAGCTTTTTAGCAAGATTGAAAATCTTAGACCCATACGACAAACCGCGCCAACTATGTAACGCGAGCACAAGCTCGCACACATAAATGGCGCGGTTCGTGCCCATTGGTCCGTGAATTACTTCACGTACATAGGTCTTAAAAAGCTGGGGAAAGTATACTGAATTTTCCCCATTTTGCAAGCTTTCTCCATTTATGGTTTTATATTGAAGGAATAGCAACGGAGAGTATCATATGAGCGACCACCCACACCTCATCGAGCGAATTGAGAACACTCCGCGTACCGACGCTAACTGGCGAAACGGTTCGCTTCGGTACGACCTCAGCAGTGATGAGGTCCTCGCGGATGCTGGTGACGAAAATGCCCTAGCCCGACTGCGCACTCGCCGGCGCCTTGAGCAAAGCCACTTTTGTCGAGGTCCCGCCGCATATGGCGCAGTTTAAAGAAATATTCAAAGGCCGGTTCACAAAGCGAACCGGCCTTTTTATATCAAACACAAGAAAAGCCGAGTCGGCTTTCGCGGATTCGGCTTTTGTTTGACGATTACATGATCTAAGCGACCATTGGAGCTATGTGTAAGTAGGTCAGAAGACCCAGCATTGCGAGGCTCAGACACTGAACCATCCATGCATGCTCACTAGCAAACGTCATTTCTACATCACCCTTAGGTGATGATATATTGGTTTCACTCATATTTTAGTGAATTAACTTAAAGAACAATTTATAAAGAACAAGTTCCTTTACTATAGAGTATGCAACCGGTGTCGCACACTTCATAGTACAACAGAAACGGACCTAGCTTGCGCTAGGTCCTCCGTTGTCTAATCATTATGCGCTTAAATAAAATTTCTGCCAGTGCAATGTGGGGATAAAAGCACAATATACAAAAACCGCACCTTTCGGTGCGGTTTTTGTACTGTCGTTTACTGTTATGATTGCTTCATTTTTGCTAGCAATTCTTGCAAGACTTTAATTTTTTCTAACAAATCTGCAATTTGCTTTTGTACGTTGGAGTTACTGGTAGTCGTGACTTGATTCTTAACAAATGATTCAGCCACATAGCCGTCTGCACCAGAAGCAAAGTCAATATATACCCATCGATACCCATCTTTTTCAACTGCAGGAATATCTGAATTTACGATACCCGCTTCACCTGAAGTACGGACAGTAAGGATGTCTCCGCCAGGTGCTTTTCGAACTCGAACATTGTCTGTAAGAGCAACCTTTCGGTCATTGGTAGTAGTTGGTTTTTCAGAAGTCGTCTCTTCTTTCTCTGAATCTGTTTGAGTATTTGTTGCAGCTTTGGCTGTCAAAAGTGATTTCAAAACATATCCGTCCTCGCCTGACTTAAAGTTTACTTTTACATAAACAAGTCCATTGACTCTTAGAGCAGAACCACTATCGTACACTCCTTCAGCGCCAGCGTTTTGTGTACCAATCTTTCCACGGCCAGCTGTTCTAAACACGTCTGCAACACTCGTAAGCTTAATACTTACCATGTCAGGCTTACTGTCGTCCTTAGTATCTTTACCTGGGGCAGGTGTTGGAGTAGGAGTAGGTGCTGGTGTTGGTGTTGGTGTTGGAGTAGGAGTAGGAGTAGGAGTAGGAGTAGGAGTAGGAGTTGGAGTTGGAGTTGGAGTTGGAGTTGGAGTTGGAGTAGGAGTAGGAGTAGGAGTTGGAGTAGGAGTAGGAGTAGGAGTAGGTGTCGTCACATTAACTGTAACTGATTTTATAACTGAGCCACCTGCGCCTGTACAAGAAAGGGTGTAGGTTGCAGTTGCGGTAGGCGTAACGCTTTGTGATCCACTAGTAGATCTTGAACCCGACCAATTACCAGTTGCCGAACAACTTGCTGTATCAGTGGTACTCCAGGTGAGCGTAGTTGCAGAACCTGCAGTAACTGTAGTTGCGCCCGCTGCAAAAGTCAGTGTTGGAGTAGGTGTTGGTGTTGGTGTTGGTGTTGGAGTGGTGCCACCTGAACTATTTGTGAAAGTACGAGTACTACCAATACTTGCAGGATTAACATTTGCACCAACGCCAGTAACGAGCGAACCTGACTTCAAACGAACATCACCATTACTCCAGTCAATAAAGTTCTTGTCATAATCCTTTGTGAGTACAATCTGATTACCAGTGAATGTTGTCACCCCAGGAGCAGTTTGTGTTGGGAATCTATTTGAGATATTTCCAGTAATTATATTCCCTGTAGGATGTACTGTCCCAGCCTTATTGCTAGAAACACGAATCCAGACAGCATCTGCTCCACCTTTATTTGGATTTGAGTCAATCGCTGTGTTGTTCTTGTATGTCACATCAGTTGAGCCAGAGAAAGCTATGCCGTGGTATGCGGTTGATACGTACACATTGTTTTCAATAAGAAAGTTTAGAGTCTTTCCATCAAAACCGACGAAGCCTTGTGGGAAAGACACCATTGGATCGTTGCGATTTCCTTTTGTTGTGTCAACGCAGATATTATTTCGAATGATACTATTTTGAATAGTTGCATTGGTGTCAGGCTTACCCGCTGTTGATGCCCATGACTGCATACAGTCATCGTGATTGGCATCATTTACGTAGAAATCCTTAAATAAATTATTTTCAGCGATCGCATTGCTTGAGAGAAGTCGTGAAGCATCTCCACCAATACCTTCAATGGTATTGTTTGCAAAAATAAGACCATCTGAACCAGCATCAATAGTAACACCGTGATAGACGCCCTTTATGTAGTTGTTTCGTACGGCACCGTTTTTACTCGTAATATTCAATGCGCCACCAGTGATTGCCCAATCAGCATTGGTGAGCCATTTTGTATGATCTCCAAAACTAATTGTAGAATTTTCGAATGTAATATTCTGACCATCAAGCTTTACTGCAATATAATTTTTTGATTGGTTTCCAGGTCGGATATCGAGATTAACAAAACTCCAATAACCTGACTGTCTAACATCGATCGACTTAACTACAGCAGGATTATTTGCATCACGAGAAGTAATGGTTACTGTAGAAGAAAGAGAGGGTGCTTTTCCAGATCCAACTCCACCGACAGAGACTTTGTTGTACTGCCCTCCATTGATGCCGATAGCACCGTAATTTCCAGGTGCTAACTGAATGGTTTCTCCACCAGTCGCTGCCGAAATAGCACTTGCTAGTTCCGCATTATTGGTTACGGTCACCGTTTGCGCACCTAGCACGGCTTTCTTTGACAATAATTTTGATTGCGCACTGAGAACTTGCTCAATTCCAGAAAGGATTAATTTCAAGTCTGATGTATAGTCAGCCTTTGCTGACGCTGGGGCCACTAAGATAGCGAGGAGAAGTACGATACTTAGACTCAATGATTTAAATGATTTCATGATAAATAATGTTGCTTTTAATAAAAATAATGGAAAAACAGAAAGGCAGATACAAAAGTATCTGCCTCCGTTAGCCTGATTTTACACCCAATAGTCGCCTTAGCTTAGATAGCCTGTGGATAAGAAGGAGGGTGGCTAAATTTCAAAAGAATGGCATGGGATAGAAAAACACGGCCATGAGGCCGTGTTTTTCTTTTTACATCATCTTTACGTCGATGTTCACCCCAGATGGGAGTGAGAGGTTCGTGAGAGCCTCCACCACTTTAGGACCGGGATTCAAGATGTCAATCACACGCTTGTGCGTTCGCATCTCGAATTGTTCTCGTGCATCCTTGTGAACGAAGGTCGATCGATTTACGGTGTACTTTTTGATTTGCGTCGGTAGTGGGATTGGTCCAACTACTTTAGCGTCAAAACGTGTGGCCGTGTCGATGATTTGCTTTACGCTGGCATCAAGAATCTTGTGTTCGTATGCTTGCACACGAATACGCAATTTGTTGATAGTACCAGCAGCAGTTTTTTCAGTAGCCATAATAATATATCTTACCTTAAGAGTGCTTGGGGTGCCTCAGATACGAGGCGCGCAAGGAAGGTGGTGCGAGCCGTACTTAATGTACGGTGAGCATCAGCTTACGCGGCGCAACGAAGTAGATGAGGTACATCCAAGTGCTCGTTAGGCGATTATTTTGGTTACGACTCCTGCCCCTACCGTCTTCCCTCCTTCACGAATCGCAAAGTTGGTTTGCTCTTCAAGCGCTACTGGAGCTACAAGCTTTACTTTGAAAGTTGCAGTGTCTCCTGGCATAACCATTTCAGTACCTTCAGCGAGTGTTACGTCACCAGTTACGTCAGTGGTACGGATGTAGAACTGTGGCTTGTAGCCTGAGAAGAATGGAGTGTGACGTCCACCTTCATCCTTTGAGAGAACGTATACTTCAGCTTCGAATTCTGCGTGTGGAGTTACCGAACCTTTCTTCGCGAGAACCTGACCTCGGTGTACGTCTTCCTTCTTTGTACCACGGAGGAGAATACCTGCGTTGTCTCCAGCCTGAGCACGGTCGAGTTGCTTGTTGAACATTTCAACTCCAGTCACAGTAGTGACAGCAGTGTCTTTAATACCAACAATTTCAACTTCTTCACCTACCTTTACAGCTCCACGTTCTACACGTCCTGTCACTACAGTACCGCGTCCTTCAATTGAGAAAATGTCTTCAATTGGCATAAGGAATGGCTTGTCGAGGTCACGAACTGGTGTTGGGAAGTATGAGTCCATTGCATCAACGAGCTCAATAACCTTTGCTTGGTAGGTAGCGTCTCCTTCAAGAGCCTTAAGACCTGAACCGTGGATGATTGGAGCGTTTGCACCATCATATCCATTTGCAGTAAGGAGCTCGCGGAGTTCTTCTTCTACAAGCATGAGCATTTCTTCATCTTCTACCATATCGCACTTGTTGAGGAATACGATGATGTTAGGTACACCAACTTGCTTTGCAAGAAGTACGTGCTCACGTGTTTGTGGCATCGCTCCGTCTGTTGCAGCAACCACGAGTACAGCACCGTCCATTTGAGCGGCACCAGTAATCATGTTCTTAATGTAGTCAGCGTGACCTGGCGCATCGATGTGCGCGTAGTGACGTTGTGGAGTTTCGTACTCAGAGTGTGAGAGAGAAATTGTAATACCTCGGGCCTTTTCTTCTGGGGCCTTATCGATATCTTCTACAGCCTTAACGTTAGCTGTGTATCCTTCACCCTTAGCCTTAAGGGTAGTGAGAATAGCTGCAGTCAAAGTAGTCTTACCATGGTCTACGTGACCAATAGTTCCTACGTTGATGTGCGGCTTTGAACGATCAAATGCATCTGCCATAAAATACTTTAATTAGTATGTAGATAATAAACCGCACACAAACACAGTAGCTGTGTAGTGAGTGTGCAAACACTGCGGCGCGAGAACGGTGCGCGGTGTTTGAACACTGACGTGTGAAAGAGCATTTATTTTCTCTCCTCTCACAGAACGAGTCTGTAGCGGTGGCGCTATAGTACCAGAGTATCCTTATTTTGCAATACTAGAGCTTTAAATATAGAAAAAGGGCGGTTTGCGTACGCAAACCGCCCTTCGCATGTGACACACTCACCTACATCAAAAGACACAGATCTTATCGTCACCTATACAAACTGGATGCGGGGTGGGGTGAGAGACATCTGGTTTCTCGCTTACGCAAAAGGTATATCGTCTCTCAATCTAAAGAACGGGTGGGGAGAAACGGCAATGTTCGTCAAAAGACAACTTCCTTTTCCTCTCCCCTTTTAAACCTTTAAAAATTTGAAGCTTTAAAAGGGAACCCAAGTCGTGCGCTCGCGCACGACTTGGGTGTGGTGACAGTCATAGTATCGTCAAAGACAGAGCTGACGTCGTCACCAATTTTAGGAACTGGGTGCCAGTGGAAATTGATTCACATGAATCAATTTCCACCAACATTTGGGACATCGGGACTCTAGTGTAAACACATCCACAATCATATTCTCGTCCCAAAGAACTTTGTCGGTGGCGAGCTTCGCTCGCCACCGACTAGCTGAACACGTGCTCATTCGTCACTAGACAGAGTTGATCTCGTCCAACCAATCACTTCACGCCGCTAACTTCTTCGGCAGTTCGTGTGCTGGACCTTCAAGTCGCATCCATTCCGTATGGAGCCACTCGACGAAACGTGTCAGCGTCCGCCAGGTAGCCATCTTGTGAATATGTCCATCGGTGTAGCACTTGACCATACGTGGCTTGTCTTCAGTACCCCGATTTACCATTTCAGGTTCGGGGTGCTTCTGCCGTAAGTTGGCCTTCATGCGACGGAGGTACTGCCCCCATTCGCTGTCAGGCCGACGGTTGAACTGATCACCGAGCAAGAAGAGTGCTTGACGCGCATCACCATGCCAGTTGGCGACTTGTCCATGACGACGCCGTGCAAATGAACCGTCCTCGAGCACATGGACACCCATGAACTTTTTGAGTTTCGGCGCCGTTGCAAAGCGGCGAACATCGATGACTGCGGAAATAATGCGTCCCGCAATCTTTGGCCCAACACCAGACAAAGATTCGAACAGTTCTGTATAGACTGCAGTCTTCAGAAGTAACTTCTTAAGATTCTTCTCAAGTTCAGCTTCTTCGACGTAGAGCGCAGAGAGAATCTTGTCGTTGGCCTTGGCTTCCTTGAACGCTTGTTCAAGACCACCTTGCGGATAGAGTCCACCTGGGGCGGTGAACGAGCGACCGATGAAGTTTTGACGAAAGCGTTGCTCGGCTGCCATACGAGCTTGCATCGCTTCCCAGAGATTTCGCCAAGCGACGCGCACCATGATGAGTGACGCGTCAGTCTCAGCCAGTGGGTAAAAGATATGCGGTTCGCTTTTGACCAATTCGGCCAAGAGAACGTGGTCGCCATCTTTATGCTTGGATACAGACACGCCTTCAACTTCACCTCGTCGCTCCTTCAGCGCATAGGTCGGCAAGCGATAGACCGCAGCACCGACTTCTTTCGCCTTCGCGTGAGCAGCATAGGCGAGATAGTCGCCCGAACCACCGAGAATCATTCCGACTACATCACCCGCCTGAAGTGAATTGATGAAGTCTAGCTCGGCCTGCTCATCCTTGAGCTCAGACGTCGCTGTCTTGTTGCCATCGAGTACAGCCACCCGAGTGGGGTGACCTTCGCCGGAGGCAGTCGTCTTCACGCGGTGTTGGATACCGATGAAACGCATGGGGGTATTCCTTCTTTCAAAGAACATGGCACACATGTGACATGAGGGAAAAATGTTGACTTCGTCAAAGTGACACATCGAATATCTTCCCCTTCAAACTTTTCAAATATTTAAAAATTTTGAAGGGAACCCGAGTCGCGCGAGCGACTCGGGGTGGTGACAAATTCTGATTCGTTTAACAGAGTCCTATCGTCACCAATTTGTAGAACAGGGTGCCGGCGGAAATGATTCT
>JAGOON010000057.1 GCA_017992505.1 Minisyncoccota bacterium
AATCTACACAACATTCACTGCTCAGTAAACTTGATGTAAGTGTTGCAGAAAGACCGACACGCGAAGCGTGTCGGTCTTTCTATTTTCTATTCCTATGGTATAACCTAACACAGAAGGAGAAAGAACATGTTCAGAATCTTAGTTTGGCCCTTGGTCATACTTAACATTGCGATTATTTGCTCGCTTAGCTTCTATATTCCTCCCCTAAAAGTGATCCCCAACATCGACCCAGAAACTCAGCTTATATTCTACTTACTATGGCTAGTTTTCAGTCTTGCAGTATCACTCGTTCTTTATGCAAAGGCTGACGTGGTGGGAGAAGGGGCCAACCTGTTCATAGACCTTTCATTTTATGGAACAGTTGCACTTGTTTTGGTTACAGCTCTTTGTATATTTGTCGCAAATGCTTCTGATGTCACCGCATTCACTGCATCATACGGTTTCATCCTCGGTGTTACTACCTTCGGTCTTATAATGACCGATCTCTACTGCTTTGACGAACCCACCTCACCATAGACTGGTTTGTTAAGCAAAAACCCGCGTTTCTACGCGGGTTTTAATATGCGAGGTCTACAGTGCTATACTGTTAATAATATGGCCGAATACATCAAGAAATATAACCCTACTCGTAGCGCAGAGTGGAACTACGGTGGAGCAAAATGGAAACTCTCACGCTCAAAGATTGATTCGTTTATAGAATGCCCTCGTTGTTTCTACCTCGACAACAAGCTCGGGACCAAACGTCCTTCATTTCCTTCCTTCAATCTAAATATCGCTGTTGATGAACTTTTCAAAAAGGAGTTCGACATACATCGCAAAGCGGGCACACCACACCCAATCATGACTAAGTATGGCATAAAAGCAGTACCGTTCTCACACAAAGAACTCGACACTTGGCGCGACCCATTTGTTGGGATTATGCATACTCACAAACCAACCAACCTCGTGGTGAGCGGTGGTGTAGATGATATTTGGGTGCAAGAGGATGGCACACTGATTATTATTGACTACAAATCAACCTCAAAAGACGGCAAAATTGAATCTCTCAGCGACAGTCCATGGGATCAGCAATACAAGCGTCAGCTAGGAGTCTACCGCTGGCTCCTAGAACAAAACGGCTTCAACGTTGCAACTACAGGATACTTGGTATATGCCAACGCTGACAAAAGTCTCGATGCCTTCGACGATAAGCTTGTGTTTGTTACTACCGTCGTTCCAGTCGAGACTGACACTAGCTGGATAGATGATGTACTTACCAGAATTAAAGCCTGTCTTGATTCAGGAGAACTACCAAAAATTGGAGACAGCTGCGAATTTTGCCCCTATCGAGAAGCGGCAGGGAAAAAGCTTCAGGCAATTCATCTCGCAAATAAAAAGCCTACTTAAATTTATGACACTGTTCCAAGAGAAAATACGTGAAGTGGTACGTAAAATCCCCAAGGGAACTGTGATGACGTACAAAGAGGTCGCTTGTGTAGCAGGAAGGTCTGGAGCCGCCAGGGCGGTTGCAAACACCATGGCCAACAACTACGACGAGACGGTTCCTTGTCATCGTGTTATCCGAAGTGATGGTACCCTTGGTGGGTATAACCGTGGTGGTATTGAGAAAAAACGTAGTATTTTAAAGAGTGAAGGGTATAATGGTAGCTAATATGTTTTCTGATCCTGTTAATCCAAGTATTAATTGATATGTACTCCTACAGAGTCGAACAGGCAATACGTGCCGCTTCCATACTACACCAGGACCAGCTTCGTATCGGTTCACTTCCTCTGCCGTACATTTCACATCTCATGGCGGTTGTACTCATCCTTAGTGACTATACCGATGACGAAGACACTATTGTAGCTGCCTTTCTCCATGACACACTCGAAGACACCGACTATACCGTCGAAGAGCTTCGTGAGGACTTCGGCGGTCCTGTCTCTGAAATTGTTCTCACTCTCACAGAACCAAAACTCACATCTAGTGGCGCAAAAATACCTTGGCTTGAGCAAAAAAAGATATACGCCAAACAATTAAAAGCTGGTTCTGAAAAGGCTCTTACCATTGCAGCTGCAGACAAAGCGCACAACTTCCGCACCATCATCGAGGAGTACCACGATGACCATAAGCGATTTATTCAAGATTTTGGTCCCCAAACGGCCGATCGCATGGAGGCCTATCAAACCATTGCCAATATCATCAACAGTCGCCTCAAGAGCGACATAGTCCACGAATTTAATCACACCTTTACTGAGTTTAAAAAATTCCTCATCGATGTCGAAAAAACCACAAATGCCTTCTAAGAAGAAAATATCCGTCAGTGTGCCTGGCTTCGCGCATATAGAGACCGCGGGCGGCATTACAGAATTTTTATATAAGGCGAATGGTCTCCGTGTTCTTTATCTCAATCGTCCAAATACTGGTGTAATCACAACAAACATCACTTACTTTGTTGGTGCCCGTGATGAGACTCGTGGTGAAACAGGTCTTGCACACATGCTGGAGCACATGCTTTTTAAACCGACCGTTTTTGATATCGAGGCCGGTATTGATTCAGGTGCTATGCAGTTTGAACGTGACACAGGTTGCGTTCTTAACGCTAACACTTGGAAGGACCGAACGACATACTTTTTTAGTTACCCAAAGGAGTACTTTGAACGTGCACTTAAAATCGAAGCTGAACGTATGAATGGTGTTGTACTTACCGACGAAAGCCTCAACCCAGAGCGTAACAACGTTCTCTCCGAGCATGACATGTATAACGGTGACCCATATTTTGCACTCAATGTTTCTATGGTGGGAGCAGCATACAACTCTCACCCGTACGGTCACGAGACTATTGGTCATCGGCAGGATATCGAGGATTACACCGCTGCAACACTCGATCGCTTTTATCGCTTCTATTACCGTCCTGATAATGCTGTCATGATGATTGTTGGTGACGTTGACG
>JAGOON010000024.1 GCA_017992505.1 Minisyncoccota bacterium
TGAACGTCTACAGAATCGCCTAAAGGACGGTGCACTTCGTCTCATTGAAACTGATACTGAACTTGCACTTTCGACTGCACCCGAACTTGGTGAATTTATAGAGACGCTTCGCAAAAGTGAACTCAAAGGCGATATTGGTAAAGCTGGTGCGGAAACACTCTCCATTATTCTCTATCGCGAGCCAATCACTCGCGCTGAAATTGATCGCATCCGCGGAGTTAATTCTTCCTTTATTATTCGCAACCTTCTCGTCAAAGGCTTGATCGAACGTGAAGCAATAAGCAACACGTTTCAGTTCCGCATTACCCCAGCACTCCTCCAACACCTCGGCGTCACTTCCAAATCACAACTCCCACGCTTTAGTGAATTCATGAACGCAATTGAGACATTTAACACTGTACAACCAGACAACGTATGAGCCGAGACAAATTATTATCTGAACGCCGTATCGTAGTCATCTTTCAGGTTGGCGTTCTTTTTATAATATTAGCTGGTCTTTTTAGCGCTATCTTTATTGGCCCCAAACAGACTGCCAACGTCCAAGATACCGTTGATATACAAACCGTACCTATCAAACCAACAAACGAAGGTGATGTCCCTCAGAATCTTAGTGATGTATCTGTTCGAGCAAAAGCAGCCTACATCTGGGACGTAAAGGGACAGCGTGCGCTTTATGCAAAGAATGAAGATGAGGTACTCCCACTCGCGTCTATCACCAAGCTCATGACGGCACTTTTGGCGTACGAAATTGCTTCAGCTGACACGGATACTCGTCTTTCAAATAAAGCCATCGCACAAGAGGGTGGTGGGGAAGGTCTTCAAGCAGGTGAGGAGTTTACTCTGAAGAACTTAAGTAAAATAGCGCTGATTTCATCCTCAAATGACGCCGCCTATGCACTAGGTGCTTCGACAGGGGCGCTACTTGGTGATCGTGACCCAGCCTTACAGTTTATTCAAGGTATGAATATTCGCGCTGAGGAACTCGAACTTGACTCACTTAATTTCAAGAGCACCACTGGACTCGACATTTCAGCAAACGAACCTGGCGCGGTTGGCTCTGCCAAGGATGTTTCACTTCTAGTTGAATACATTCTCGAGCAACATCCAGAACTTCTTGAAGCAACGACACTTGGAGGTGCTCGCATCTATAACACTCAGGGCGAATACCACGACGTCGAGAATACCAACGAGGCTCTCTATGCTATTCCTAACCTCATCGGTTCAAAAACAGGCTACACAGACCTCGCAGGAGGCAATCTTACCGTCGCTTTCGATGTCGGCATGGACCGACCTATCATCGTGACAGTACTCGGCTCAACCCGTGACGAACGATTCACTGATGTTATTCGTCTCGTAAACGCAGTACGAGCAAATATTAGCGACCTATAAACCTATGATGAACATTCCACTACTCGTTACTTTTTCTCCTGCTATCACCGCTTTCGTTATCGGGATTCTTATCACACCTCTGGTCACACACTTTCTCTACAAACATAAGGTTTGGAAGAAGCAGGGGGGCAAGATAGCTTTAAATGGACAAACCGCAGAAGTATTTAATCAACTCAAGGGAGAAGGGGAAACAAAAACACCTCGCATGGGTGGAATTATTATCTGGGGAAGCGTACTCCTCACTGTTGGTCTCATGTATGCGCTTGGCATTCTTTTCCCAGAAACATTTTTGAGCCAACTCAACTTCCTCAGTCGTTCGCAAACACTGATTCCCACCACCGCACTTTTAATTGGCGCCCTTATTGGATTTCTCAATGATTTTTACGACGTAAAGCATGGCGGAAAGGGACTCAGTCTTAAGGTTCGCTTACTTCTTATCACTGCACTTTCAGGCTTCCTTGGTTGGTGGTTTTATAGCAAACTTGGTGTTTCTACTATCAACATTCCGTTTGATGGCACACTATCACTTGGCATTCTTATCATTCCATTTTTTATCTTCCTTACCATCTCACTCTACGCAAGTGGGGTAATCGATGGTATCGACGGTCTCTCAGGAGGCGTCTTTGCGTCAGTATTTTGTGCGTATACTGGTATCGCGCTCGTCCAAGAGCAATATCAGCTCGCTGCATTTTCTTCAACGGTTGCTGGGGCAATTCTCGCATTTCTTTGGTTTAACATCCCACCAGCACGCTTCTGGATGACCGAGACCGGTTCTATGGCACTCACACTATCACTCGCCACCATTGTCTTTATGACTGACGCACTTGGAGACGGTCATGGTATTTCACTACTTCTCATTGCGGGATTACCCCTCGTTGCAACAGTGCTTTCAAATATTATTCAAATGACTTATCGCAAGGCCACAGGTAAGAAGTTCTTCCATATCGCTCCGCTACATCACCATTTTGAAGCACTTGGTTGGCCGTCATACAAGGTCACCATGCGTTACTGGATCATCAGTATTGTTTGTGCGCTTATCAGTGTCGCGATAGCCTCTGTCGCATGAGTAAGAAAGCCAACACACCCCGTTCTGTTGATACTATTTTGCTCTCTATTGTTGGTATTCTTGTCGCTGCAGGTTTTTTAATTTTTTCCTCTGCTTCGCTTGGCCTTTTGGCACGCGATGGGGCTTCGTTTAGTTCGGTTGCTTTTAGTCAGTTTGCCTTTGGAATTATTGGTGGTTCGCTCGCACTTTTTATTACCAGCAACATCTACTATCGACACTGGCGTCGCTTTGCATTTTATATTTTTATTGCATCACTGCTTCTCACCGCAGCGGTATTTGTTCCAGGGATTGGCATGAGTCACGGTGGTGCAACCCGCTGGCTTGATCTTGGTATCACAAGCGTACAACCTTCAGAGTTTTTAAAGATTGGTTTTGTGGTGTATATGGCAACCTGGTTTTCTGGTGTTCATAACAAAATTCATGATTGGCGATATGGCCTCGCCCCATTCTTGGGGAGTGTAGCCGTGGTGGGTCTTATTATGCTCGCTCAGCCAGACACCGACACCTTCGTGATTATTGCAGCCTCAGGTATGGCAATGTACCTTGCAGCTGGAGCCAGATGGCGTGATATTTTAGGTATCATTGGAGCGGGCCTTTTGGGTATCCTCCTTATCGCTCTTCTTCGACCCTACGTAATGGAACGACTCACAACCTTCCTTGATCCTGAGGCCGACCCTTTGGGTAGCGGATATCAAATCCAGCAGTCGCTTATTGCAATTGGTTCTGGTGGTACTGTAGGACGTGGCTTTGGACAAAGTATTCAAAAGTTTGAATACTTACCAGAAGCAATTGGTGACTCTATTTTTGCTGTCTATGCTGAAGAGTTTGGTTTTCTTGGTACATCTCTCCTTATCGTCGGTTTAATATCTCTCGCGCTTCGTGGCTACAAAACCGCTTCACAGTCCGAGGATATATTCGGCACGCTCTTAGTGACTGGATTCATCACCCTCATCATCGCCCAAGCATTTCTTAACATTGCCGCAATGACTGGTATGGCACCACTTTCAGGGCTACCGCTGCCGTTTATCAGTCACGGTGGTACTGCGCTTATGGCCACACTCGCGTCGCTCGGCATTGTACTTAATGTGTCAAAATACCGCATCTGGCGAAAACCTGCGTGATACACTTAGCGTATGAAAATTGGTTTTGTTGGCGGAGGAACAGGCGGACACTTCTACCCACTGATTGCAGTGGCAGAAGAACTTCGCGATAAGAATCCACAAGCCGAACTTTACTATTTTGGTCCATCTCCTTTCAACAAGGAATCACTTGCGACAATGAATATCACCTACATTTACTGTCCAGCAGGGAAGCTGCGTCGATATTTTTCAATCCAAAACTTTTTTGACCTCTTTAGAAGCTTTTTTGGAACATTTGCCGCTATTTGGAAACTTTATGTTATCTATCCAGATGTTATTTTTAGCAAAGGAAGTTACACTGCTGTTCCAATTCTCTTTGCTGCGCGCTTCTTACGTATTCCAGTCGTTATTCATGAATCAGATGCTAAGCCAGGCCGTGCTAATAAAGTAGCGAAAAAATTCGCTCGTTACATTGCCATCTCATATGATGAAGTAGCAAAGTATTTCCCAGCTGAAAAAACTGCACTTATTGGTATTCCGCTTCGACGAGAAATTCGTACTATCAACCCAAACCCCTTTGTAGCGCTCGGTATCCCAAATGACAAACCCCTTATATACGTGACAGGAGGTTCACTCGGTGCTGAACGCATCAACAGCATCATCATCCGCACTCTCACTGACCTCCTTCCGCACTATCGAATCTTCCACCAAGTCGGCGATGCAAATTTCGACGAAGTTCGACTTGCTGCACAAACACTTCTCGACAATTCACCACTCCAACAAAACTACTACATCGTTGGCTCGGTTCCAGGAAATACGATTTCATTCCTTCTTGACGCTGCTGCGCTCGTCATCACGAGAGCGGGCAGTACAACTCTCTTTGAAATTGCTCAACATGGAAAACCTTCAATTGTTATTCCGATTCCAGAGGAAATCAGTCACGATCAACACACCAACGCCTACTCATATGCCCGTAGTGGAGGAGCAATCGTTATAGAAGAGCACAACCTTACCCCGCACTTGCTTACCGAAGAAATTCACTCTATTATCAATACTCCCGAGAAATACGCCGCTATGGCAACTGGCGCAAAAAGTCAGGCCATGCCAGACGCGGCACAAAAAATCGCGGATATACTCTTACAGATAGGCCTAGAACATGAGCGATAAACCCGTAGTTACCCGCATCCCCCCAAGTCCAACTGGACATCTTCATATCGGCACTGCCCGGACGGCTCTTTTTAATTATTTATTTGCCAAACATCATGGCGGGACTATGGTGTTTCGTAGTGAGGATACCGACAAGGCACGGAGCACCAAGGCATTCGAGCAAGAAATTATCGATGGCCTCCACTGGCTGGGGCTTTCTTGGGATAATGAGACTATTGTTCGACAATCAGAGCGAGCACCTCTTTATAGGGAATATTTAGAAAAAATGATTTCTGAAGGTACTGCCTATCTCTCAGAAGAAGAGGCCAAGAACACACCTGGACAAATGGTGACGGTGGTACGTCTCAAAAACCCAAACAAAACTATCACGTTCAACGACCTCATACGTGGCGACATAACTTTTGACACCACTGAACTCGGCGACCTTGTGATCGCTCGAAGTATCGACGACGCACTCTATCACTTCACCGTAGTGGTTGATGACTTTGAGATGGGCGTCACGCACGTGCTTCGTGGGGAAGATCATATCTCCAATACACCACGTCAAATTCTCATTCAAGAAGCCATCGGTGCACCGAGACCGATCTATGCACACCTTCCACTCATTCTCGCCACCGACCGCTCAAAGATGTCTAAGCGTCATGGTGCTGTTTCACTTAGCCACTATCAGAGAGAAGGTTTTACGAAAGAAGCAATCATTAATTATCTCGCACTGCTCGGCTGGAACCCTGGAACTGAGCAAGAAATTTTTACACTCGATGAACTTGTGACAAGTTTCTCTATTGAGCATATCCACAAAGCCGGAGCGGTATTTGATATAAAAAAGTTCGGTTGGTTTAATCGTGAACACCTCAACAAACTTTCAATGAAAGATTTCATTACTTATATCAGCGAAGATTTTCCAGAAGCACTTACCTCGCTCCCACAATACACAGAAGAACGTTTTTCTCGACTTCTACCAACCATCAGAGAACGTATCAACACCCGTGGTGAATTCCATGAATTTGTGAAGGCAGGGGAGTACGACTATATTTTTAATGTCCCAGACTATGAGATTAATCTCTTGCAATGGAAAAACGACACCTCAGTGACTGATGCGCTCCCAAGACTTGAAAAGGCCCTAGAAACGCTTAAAAACGTTGATTTTACCTCTATGGAGGCTATCAAATCCGCACTGTGGCCACTGGCGGAAGAAGTGGGCAAGGGAGAATTACTCTGGCCACTTCGCGTCGCGCTATCGGGCCAAAAACAATCTCCTGATCCCTTCACTCTTGCGTACATCCTCGGACATGAAGAAACCCTTCTTCGCATTGAAACTGCTTGTGGTAAAATAAGGGGGTAATGCGTACGCGTTTATTCGTAGCCTTTATTCTTGGACTTTCACTACCAACACTCTTGCTGGTGTCTCCACCTGTATCTGCGCAAGGCACCGAAATCGAACGACTCCAACAAGAAATCAATAACCGTAGCAATCGACTTTCCGAAATTGATGCAGAAATCGCAAAATTTGAACAAGAACTCAACGTTGTTGGAGCAGAAAAGAAAACGCTTCAGTCTGCTATCAATCGACTCGAGGTTGAGCGCAAGAAAGTAAATGCGGAAATCTCTCGCACTGAGACACTCATCTCATCAACTGATCTTGAAATAAATAAGCTCGCTCTTGAGATCAACAAAACTGAGAAAAATATCAACGGTACCAAGGATGTTATCGCGTCCATCATCAGGCGAGAATACCAGTCTGGTGACACTTCTCTCGTTGAAGTGCTTTTGGGTAACGAACAACTTTCTGACTTCTGGAACCAACTTGAAGCTCATCACAGCATCAGAGAAGTACTCTCTGCAAAAGTTGCTGAGCTAAATTCATATCAAGAAATCGTAACGGGAAAAAAGGGAGAGAATGAAAATAAACGAGACGATCTCTCATCTCTCAAAAACCAATACACTGGACAAACGCAGGTACTTGAAAGCAATAAGCAGGAGCAAGCGGAACTTCTTGAAGTCACTAAGAATGAAGAGCAGAATTACCAACAACTCCTCGCCTCAAAACAAGAAACTCGTGAGCAAATCCTGAAAGAGATGCGCGACTATGAGTCGAAGCTTCAGTTTATTCTTGACCCAGCAACTGTCCCTACCGTTGGTTCGGCAGTCTTTGCTTGGCCACTAGATAACATCGTTATTACACAATACTTCGGAGGTACCGAATTTGCAGCTCGTAATGCTGGAGTATATGGCGGGCGTGCCTACCACCCTGGTGTTGACTTTGGCGCACCAAGTGGAACACCAATAAAAGCTCCACTTTCGGGAACTGTCCGCGCAACAGGAAACACCGACCTCGTTCCCGGTTGTTACTCGTGGGGTAAATGGACCCTCATCGATCATGCGAACGGACTTTCGACCCTCTATGCACACCAAAGTGTTCAGAGTGTATCTGCTGGACAGAAGGTGACTACAGGTGAAATTATTGGCTATGTTGGTAGCACTGGCTTCTCAACTGGGCCACACCTTCACTTTACGGTATATGCAAAAGACGGAGTAAATGTCCGTCGCTTCAACGAAATCAAGACAGTGACCAGCTGTGGTCCTGCTACCACACCAATCGCCGCTATTGAGGCCTACATTGACCCAATGAACTATCTCCCAGCATACTAATCTTGCTCATGTCAGCGACACTTGAACATCTCACGAGTTTTGCAGTAGTTATCTTGGTGCAGTTTCTTTTCTTTGTAGTACACTCGATTATTGTTGGGGAGCGTAGCACTATTTTCAAACATCTAGGGCAAGGTATGTTACTCGGCCTACCATTTGGTATTATTTTTGATCTCTGTGTAGGAAAGTTTGTTGGAATGTATGAATACCAACTCGGTTTTATGTTTTGGTTCCTTACCATCAATGGATTATTTTCATTCGGATTCATGATGGCCAACGTGAGACTTTTGTACCACCACACCCTAAAACACCTATATGTTTGGTCGGTTTTATTAGCTTTGGTCTATGAACTAACGAATTACTTTTTTCCGGTCTGGAACTGGACATTCGCTTCATCAGCGACAATAGAATACGCCTTTGTAATTCTTATTGCATACACAGGAATCACTGTACTTATGATGGGCGCCTTGAAACTGACCTACCGTGTCCACTTCCGTCTACTTCCATTCTAAGCAGACGTATTTGTGAATAAGTTTGTATATAAACACTGTATTAGCTGGGGATAACCCAGCTTTTTCTGTGGAAAGAGTCGGGGAAAAACTGTATACTAAATGTGCGATGTAAAGCATCGTAGGAACTTACCCTCACAGAAGCCCGCGCAAGCGGGCTTCCAGGGCTCCTACAAAATGTGTTACCCCTCTGATCAAAATTTGACTCTTTACTTTATTTTGTCCACTATTGCGGGTGGTATGTTCCTGTACCTGATCTAGAGGAGAACTGTCATGGAGACGGCACAAAATGCTGTCGGCGACGGCACTTCGAGCAGACTGAGCAATGAAGAGCTCGGTTTGATCTGTCGAAGGATAAACGAGATTGAAAGGCGGATCACTGAAGGCACGTTGGCCAAACGTCAAGCTCTCGACGCTCTGCAGGGAATCGTTGAGGGCAAGACTGATTCATTCGGACCCTGCAAACGACGCCATCGCTCGGAAGCGATTACGTTCAAACGGCCTCCAATTAAGGAACGGAGGAAGTCGCGAGCACCTATGCGAGTACGACTACCCGAGTTTCTTAACCGACTCTATTACCACTACAAGCATAAGCTTCAAACTGGGAGATGGGGTTCACCGGATGGTCGTAGACTTCATCCCGAAGACGTCATGGCGCAAATGTGGGAAGCCGAGAACATTCCTTGTGTGAATTTAAACTTCGGACGCGTTCCAGTACAAAGCATTCTCAATACAGTAAACCCAAGCGAAAGGGAGGTGGCCATTGTAGCCACTACCTTACAATGGCTCGGCACCAGCATAGGTAATGAGTTCCTCGTTCGGTATATTCGGACTGCTAACATTCATATCTAAGCTCTTACAATCAACCCCGCGTCTACGACGCGGGGTTATTTTTAATCACTGAACCAAGTGAATGTCGCACAATATTTTAATATTGAGAGAGGCAGGGGAGAGGCGAGGGTAAAAGAGGTCATTTGATACTCATACAATAAGAACTCCCATGAGCAGTCCAGGCGACACGTTAAGGAGCTCTTATGAGCTGTGGGTTTTGTCGTAAAAAATCTAAGTCGTAAATTATTTTTCTTATAGAAATATTTTCAAACACTTTTTATTAAATTAATTTCAAAAATATTTTCTACTCAAGAGACCCATTGAGCCGACCAATCCATCATCTCAAAAAATTCGATGGGCTCGTGAGGCAAAGTGAGACGTAGGTTAGATCATCTTAAAAATTTTAAAAGACCTTAAAATCGATTGTAAAGGCTCATGCAGATAAGGAGATGCTAGGTAGTGTGGCTGGGAGATCAATTTGAGACGTATATAGAGTCACGTAAGAAGTAATCAAAAACTCATCAGAAATCTCGGCAAAATCACAAAAGAATCAAATACTAAGAAATGTATGGTGGACCAGTACAAGGT
This sequence comes from Minisyncoccota bacterium, assembly GCA_017992505.1. Lineage (GTDB taxonomy): Bacteria > Patescibacteriota > Minisyncoccia > Phycocordibacterales > UBA918 > OLB19. Next base: position 9,276 of record JAGOON010000024.1, read on the forward strand.
GGAGCGTACACAGCATACAGAACCTTATACGCCTTAAATATAAGAAGGAATAGAGCCCAGATAAGGCTCTATATAAATAAGGATGTATTATATGGAATGTCGCAAAAGATATATTGTGCGACAATCGTAAATATATAAAACAATAAGCCTATTCTTCAGGGAGATACACCCCGCCGAGAAATTCGGCAGTCAGCTGGTCGTAATCCGGCCGGTGTAGGGTCAAGTGTATCTGCCTCTTCCCTGTATTGCTCAGCCTTAAAGTAATTTCCTTGTGGCGAGAAAGGTAGTCGGAAAGCTTGTCTGGAATAACTTCGTCTTGCGATACGATGATGAGAGTATTTTTAAAATGCGCTCGAAGGGGATTTTTGAGCATTGCATAATGAGTACACCCTAAGACCACCACATCCCCTTCCCTTGCAACCCTCTCTATCGTATTTATCGCTGACTCGGTCGCAGCCCCAAGTTCATGTAGTTCAATCAATGGCACAAGTTCTGGTGTCGCTATAGAAACAAGTTCGATATCTTTATTAATTTTCTCCAACTCCCGAGCGTATTTTCCTGATTCGACAGTTCGCTTGGTCGCGAGCAATATAGCTCTTGTTGACTGCGCTTCTACCACCTCTTCAATAGTTGGCACAATGACGCCTAGTATTTTCCTCTCAGGATAATGCTCTTTTAGATACGTATCTTGAATCCGTCTGAGCGTTTCCGCCGAGGAAGTATTACATGCAACAACGACCAAAAGACAATCTCGCTTGAAAAGCTCCTCAATAGCTGATCTTGTAAGTTCATATATCTCTTCTTCTGTTTTATCGCCATATGGAAGATTGGCGGTGTCAGCATAATAGACGTAATCATACTGTGGAAGCGCCTTTGCCACCGTTTTTAAAATTAGAAGTCCACCCAAGCCTGAATCAAAGAAGCCGATGTTCATACTTACAATTTCTTTTTGCTTTGGAGCTGTAGCACCTGCTTGAAGTGTTTTTCCGAAACAGACTGCACCGACAAACGGCTTCCCTGTTTGGTCACCTCCATACCAACAAAGCGCTTATCTGCCTTTAACTCAGCAAGTGATAAGGGTTCCTTAAATATTTCTACAAGTGAGACATCTACCGTAGACCAGCGTGGGTTTTCCTTTGTTGATTTTGGATCATATCCGTCATACTTTGGCTCAAACTGAGTTGGGTCTGGGTAGGCTTCATTTACCACCTTAGCAATTCCCACGATTGCAGGCACAGCACAACTTGAATGGTAAAACAGTAGCAAGTCCCCTTTCCTCATAGCACGCAAAAAATTACGCGCTTGATAATTGCGCACATCCGTCCAAGAGCCAACCTTTTCT
>JAGOON010000025.1 GCA_017992505.1 Minisyncoccota bacterium
GGAGGCCTTTTCTTAACGCTTCGACCAGGCTGGTCGTTTGCGAGCTTTCCGAAGTCCAAACTTCTTTCGTTCAACTGAGCGTGGGTCACGCTTGAGGAAGCCAAGAAGCTTGAGTGGAGAACGACGCTCTGCCTTTTCCTTCACAAGCGCGCGAGCGATACCGAGTCGGATTGCTTCTGCTTGTGATGAGATGCCTCCACCGTTTACATGAGCGGTAATGGTGTAGTCTTGAATACCAGCATCCTTCGTGTCGAGTACAGACTGTACGTCCTTTTGAAGTGCGATATGTGGGAAGTACTCAGTGAGTGGCTTGTCATTTACGACAATCGTAGTTTCCTTTGCCGGAGTAAGGCGTACGCGAGCGGTCGCTGTCTTGCGACGTCCGATACCTTCTACGTAGACTGATTTTGTTGCTGCCATACGCTTATTCGGTAATTACTAATTTGAGTAAGAGAGGTTTCTTGTGCTTGTTGCTTGGAAGCATGCCACTAATGGTGCGCTTCAAAACTTCACCATATCCAAGACGCTTTCCGAGGTGATCGAGGGTTTCTGTCTTGCGACCTCCTGGCCATCCAGAGAAAGACTGGTAGATTTCTGTACCACGCTTTTCTGAGATATCCATTTTGCTCGCATTCGTGATTTCAACACGGACATCTTCCATGATGTGCTTTGCGAATGCTGGGTTGTTCTTACCAAGAAGAACAGACGCAGCCTCAGTCGCTACCTTCCCGAGGCGCTTTCCTGCTGCATCAATGGTGTGAACCTTAGTTGTTGTTTCCATAAATAAATTATTCAACGAATGAGATAATCGCTTCCTCTCGACCAGGTGAGGTGCGTCCAAGCTTAACGATACGGGTGTAGCCACCGTTTCGATCCTTCATTTTAGGAGCGATATCAGTAAAAAGCTTCTTGATAGTAATGTCGTGTGGTTCGCCGAGGCGAGACGCTACAAGACGACGTGATGCTACTGTATCAGCCTTTGCGTGCGTGACGAGGCGCTCAATGCGCGGTTGGAGTTCTTTGGCCTTGGCAAATGTAGTCTTAATTTGACCATCACGAATGAGAGACACAGCCAAACCACGAATCAGAGCGGTGCGCTGACTTCGGGGACGACTGAGTGTTCGGTTTTTGTTTGAGTGTCTCATAAGTGATTATTGTTCAAGGTGAAGGTTGTGCTTTGAAAGCATTTCGACGATTTCCTCGAGAGCTTTCGGGCCAATGCCGTCGAGCGCTAGAATATCATCTTTTTTCTTTCGCACAAGGCCTCCAATGGTGCGGATTGAAGCTGCTTCAAGTGCTTCAAGGGTGCGGCTGGTAAGGTCAAGGGTCTCAATACGAGTTTTGAGAATTTCCTGATTCGGCTCTTCTTTTTTTGTTTCAGCTACGGGAGCTGTTTCGGTGACTACTGCATTGTGAGTGTGCTCCTCTTGGAAGCCGATAACTGCCTTGAGTTGGTGGATCATGATTTCAATAGACTTCTCAAGTGCTTCACGGGCTGAGTAGGTACCATCAGTCTCGAGCGTGATACGAAGACGGTTGTAGTCTGTTCGATCCCCTACGCGCATATTTTCTACTTCATAGTTTGCACGACGGATTGGGGTGAAGACAGCATCCATCGCAATAGCGCCGATTTCCATCTTCTCTTTCATGTGTACTTCTCGTGGTACGTAGCCAAGACCTTTTTCTATGCGCATTTCCATCTCGAGCTTTGTGCCCTTGTTGGTGATTTCGCAGATTGGCTGTTCTGGGTTTAAGATTTCTACTTGCGAAGGTACGGTGATATCACCAGCTGTTACCATACCGATACCACTCTTTTTGAGAGTAATAGTGACAGGTTCGTCACTGTGAAGTGCAAGACGAATACGGCGGAGATTCAAAAGAATCATGATGACATCCTCCTTTACACCATCAAGCGCAGAGAATTCGTGCTCTACACCGTCAATCTTTACCTGTGTGATAGCGGCTCCTGGAAGTGATGAAAGAATGATGCGACGGAGTGAGTTACCTAGTGTGTGGCCGTAGCCTGGGTAAAGACCGTCGATTTCGAAGGTTCCGCGATTTTCTTCTTCAGAGACTACTCGAGGCTTTGATGGGAGTGTTACATTTGTTTCCAACATATAGTTATTTTGATGAACTAATTTTATAAACCTCAAGTGATTATCGACTGTAGAATTCCATCACTTGTTCTGGATCGAAAAGAGTTTCTGTCGGATTGTAAATCGGTGCACCCTTTACTGTACCTTCGAGCTTCTTTGCATCGAACGAAAGCCACGCTGGCACTGAAAGTGCCTCGTGCTTCTCTGCAAGTTCGGCGTACATAACGCTCGCCTTACTTCCTTCTCGAACGGTAATAACATCACCAATTCGAACTTTGTGCGAAGGAACGTTAAGACGCTTGCCGTTTACAATGATGTGTCCATGAGACACCATTTGACGCGCAAATTGACGAGTCTTTGCAAGACCAAGTCGGTATACGACATTGTCTAGACGAGTCTCTAAGCGGTCCATAAGAATCGCGATAGGTTGGTGACCCTTCTTTGCAATTGATTCATCAACGTAACGTCTGAGTTGCTTTTCGGTAATACCATATGAAAAACGCATTTTTTGTTTTTCAATAAGTTGACGCTTGTAGTCACTGGCTTGGCCTGGACGCTTGGTTGTTCGACGTCCACTCCCACGTTGTGATGAGAGTTCAAACTTTTGTGTTTGAGTTTTTTCGAAGATTGCTGCTCCAAGTCGCTTGGCAATTTTGTATTTTGGTCCTATTTTCATACGCTAATTACTATACTCGACGTGGCTTAGGAGCACGTGGACCGTTAAATGGAACTGGCGTCATATCAGTAATCTTTGTGATGCCGATTCCCTTTCCTGAGAAACCGCGGAGTGCAGACTCACGTCCAGCACCAACACCTCGAACAATCACCTCAGCTTCTTTCATTCCCATTTGCTGAGCCTTCTCACCAATAATTTCACCCACTTTTGCAGCTGCAAACGGAGTACTCTTTCGTGAACCCTTGAAACCAAGTGCTCCTGAAGAGGCTGACATAACCGCATTCCCCTTTGGATCACAGAGTGTGAGGAGGGTGTTGTTGAATGTCGCCATAATATTGAGCTTTCCGGTTGCGAGCTTACGCTTTGGAATACGGTTAAGGGCACGTGACGTTCCTGCCACATCTGACCCACCGCTTTTCTTCATGATACGTTTCTTACCCATATGTCGTTACGAAATATATATGCTAATAAATTTTAAGTCTTTTCGAGCTTACGACGACCACTTCCCATAGTCTTCTTCGCACCCTTGAGGGTTCGAGAGTTGGTCTTGGTTCGTTGACCGCGAGCAGGAAGACGCTTCGCATGGCGTGAGCCGCGGTAGGAGTTGATATCTTTTAGTCGCTTGATGTTGGCGGCTGTTTCGCGTTTAAGTTCACCTTCGATTCGGAACGCTTCTACCTTTTCACGGATAGCGTTTTCCTCATCGGTTGAGAGATCAGTAGGCTTCTTTGTGTGCGCGATTTTAAGGTCATCAAGGATTTGCTTTGACCTTGAAAGACCGACTCCGTATACGGCTGTAAGCGCGTACGGCAGCTGCTTAGTATCTGGAATTGTTATACCTGAAATTCTCATATAATTGTTCTTATCCTTGACGTTGCTTGTGTCGAGGCTTCTTCTTATTGATCACGTAGACCACACCACGTCGCTTGACGATGATGTCATCTGGACTCATTTTTTTGACTGATGATCGTACTTTCATAATAATTACTTAAACGCGTTTTGCGATACGGGCTTTACCCCCGTATGGGTCAATCACCATTCCTACTTTGTCACCGACGAGAACGCGAATTCTAAACTTTCGCATCCTTCCCGATAAGTACGCAAGAAGAAGGTCGGGTGAGTCTTCCGTTTTTACACGAAAAAGAGCATTTGGAAGTGCCTCTTCGACAATCCCATATACTAACTCATCCTTGCTATCTAAGGTCTCTTGATCCATTAAACGTGGCTGAGTCTACCAAAAAAGCAATAAAACGTCAAATGGTCAATAGGGATATTTTGAGTAAATTTACTCGCTTTGCTCTCTTAGTTCCTCAATGACGATAATTTCCTCAGCATTATCGGGAAAACTGCGCTTCCAAAATGGAGTAATGTTCACTTTTGCACCATCAATACCTGGGTAGGCTGACACGGCATTGTTTATTGCGGTTTTCGGCAGTCCAGCCAGGTCAGTAGTGAGTTTTTTGGCATCATATCCCCAGATAAGGAGTGGCTTACCCTTTAAGATAAAAGTAAGAGAGGGTTCGTTAGCGATGATTGTTGAGCTTGTGGTAGCTGTCTTGTACTCAAAAGTAAGTGCGGTCGTGTCTTCAACTCGGACTGGCCCTCCGCTATAAGTGGCAACGGCTTCCTTGGCGAGATAGGTACCAAATTCCTCTGCATTGAAAAGTGGAATTTGCAAAATAGCCTGTTCACGAATGGTGACTAAATCATCACCGTATTCGACGGCTGGGAGTTGGTTGTATGTGAGCGTCACCGCACCTGGGAATGTAATAAAACCAGCTGGCTTTTCCGCCTCAACACGCTTCAAAAGTTCGTCTCGGAGTTTTACTTGAAGCGCTTGGCGAGCTGTGCCGAGCTCATTTTCATCGATTTGGAATTGCGGGCCATCGAATCCACCTGTAAAGGCAGAGCGGTTCTCGGCGTAGATAGATTTGTATAAATCATCAAGACCACCTTCTTGGAAGCCTGGAATATCAAAGCGAGTATTGGCTGGAAGGTTGTATGACTCTCCAGTCTCGGCAGCGATTACTTCGGCTTGAATAGTGCCGGGGACACTATCGACAGCACCAGGCACCACTACGGCTTCATTGATCCTGAAAATTTTGCCGTCTGGAGAGCGGAAACGAGTGTTGGCAATGATACGCTCAGTGCCTGGAGTGGTTTTTATGATTTCTATTATTCCGGTAGCCTCTTTCTTCACCTCAACTTGACCACTCGCCTTAACCTGGCTTTCACTCGTAGACTCGATAGTCATTACTTCGTAGCTAAGTGAATCATCTCTTTTGTCTGGGTAGGCTGTAAACTCGCTATTGATATTTGGTTCACGGTGTTGCGGGTAGATTGTGATTTCGGTTTTGCCTAGTAAGGCACTAAGTAGAAGTGCACCCCCAACAATGACGACAAAGGTAATTACTGAAATTACAACACGCTTATTACCTTTCTTTGTAGCGTCTTCGATGGTGATGCTTGGAATATGCTCTCGCTCTCCTTCAAGATGAAGTTCAGGTTCGACTTCACGCTCTTCGGACATTTCAGGTCGAAGAGCTCTCGTGACTGGAGTTGTCGGCGACATGACGCGACGCTTCCTTGGTTCAGCTGGTCTGATGTCCTGCAAATTCCATTTTTGGTTCATATTCTATAAGTATAGCCTTTTATAAGTATTCAAAGAAACGCAAGGAGTCACCTTTGTGGAAAAACTGTGCTGAAACAAGCATTGCGGTGTCTTCTAGTTCGTCTGGTTTTTGTGCATGTTTGCCATGAGTGATGGATTCAAAGAGATTTGGAGTCACCATTTTAATCATGGGATCAGATTTGAGGTTTCTTCGTGCAGCCTTGTCGATGATGTCACGAAAGAAATTTTCGCTCTTGAAATCAGCATGAAGAAAAATTTTCTTTGGAATTGACAAATCATCGCCAGTTTCCTTAAAAAGTTCTGCAATTCGTGCCGTATAGGCTTCAAAGACTAATTCAACTTCATTTCGCTGTGAGTCAGGTAGTTTCTCCAAAAATTCATACGGATTATCTGTATGAAGATATTGAAAAGCCTCATAAAGAGGAGCTGAGGTGATGTTTGAGATTTCTCTAGCAAGCGAAAATGCTCCAAACGGTGTGTGGGTGGAGTAACGGAGCGTTCCATCTCGAACGATACCGATTTCGGTCGCTTCATAGGTGACGTGTACGAGACAAGTGTCGTAGGTGTCTGGGTAGAGGTCATGGGCAACGCAGTAAAATGCGAGCATGTATGAAGTAAGATTGGAATCAGCTTCGCCAAACATCTTTTGTTGTAATTCTTTGATTTGGCTTACCAAGTATTGTTGTGCCACGACACTTGCGTGCGAAATGGTAAGCTCGTTGGTCTGTTCTCCATTGGGGATTCTTACCCGGTACCCATTAGCGAGCATGTCCATAGTGGCACGCGTAATAACTGTGAGGCCGAGTTCGTTCGCAGATTCGCTAGAGCCAAGCTCCTGTCTGATTTTCTGTACAGCGGTACGAAGAAGTTCCTCGATTAAATTATCAGTAATTTGGTATGGCTCCTCCTGAGTATAATTAATCGTCTTGGTGACAGTGTATGACCACGGTGCAGCGATGGTGCATTGTAATACCGCTATCTTACTTCCCTTATTGTATTCGTGGAGCGCTCGACGTCCGTCACTATCAAGCTTTATCAGGCCATTCATCATTGCTGTCATGACGGCCTTAGCGCTTTGGTCAAGTGAATCGATGTTGCGAAGTGGAGCATGCTCACGGTGGCTCCAGATGATATGTGGGTAGGGTCGCCCGTCAATTGAAGAAACTATCGAAACCAGAACACTGGCCGAACCAATATCAACAATGGCTCCGATACGTTCGGTACTACCGCTAAACGAAAACAACGACATGTATATACATTATACAAGTCGTTGCTATTATTTGTTTCAGTTTTCGGGGATAGCTGTTCAGAAATATTTCCGCGTAACCCTCTCTTGTTTAAAATTGATATTCTATTCTAAAATTGCTTTAACACGACGAACACCCGCAGATGAAGATTCTTCTTTTACAATTTTGAATATACCTTTTATGTCTTCAAGTTTCTCGACGTGTGGCCCACCACAAAGTTCTCGAGAGACAATAGTGCCACTGTGTGTGGTCATGGTGTAAACCTTTACGTCATCAGGGTAGCGATCCCAGAAACTCGCCTCAATAGTAGGATCCTTTTCAGCCACTGCTTTTGGGACTATTTCCATTGTGACTAATCCGCCTTCCTTAATGGCATTGTTCACATACGCTTCTACTTTATCCAGCACATCACGTTCTACTTTTTCGGGGTGAGTGAAGTCATAGCGCAAGCGTTCACCAGTAATATTGGAACCTGCTTGGTGAACGTGGTCACCTAATTCTTTGCGCAGCCCTGCGAGCATAAGGTGATTTGCACTATGTAGGCGAACCACTTCCTCCGAGCTGTCGGCCAACCCACCTTTGAATTTTTGTTCGGCACCAGCGCGTGACTTTTCGCGATGCTTCTCCATAAGGACATCAAATCCCTTCCGGTCTACGACAAGGCCCTTTTCAGTAGCGATTTCTTCAGTGAGTTCGACTGGAAATCCATATGTGGTGAAAAGATCAAAGGCATTTTGTGCGTTGATAGCCTTTATAGCTTCTGGCGCAATAGACTTATCGATTACTCTTTTTCCATTCACCTCTTTAGATGAAACGTGAATTTGTAGTGAAATTTTGTTGAATTGCTTCAGACCGTTCTCAAGTGTTTTGCGGAACTGTTCTTCCTCGACTGCAATAGCATGCTTGATAGTGTCGCGCTTTTCTGCAAGATTCCTGTAGTAGTTACCGTATGTGCTAATGACACTGTCAGCAAGATTTTGAAGTTCGCCTGCAGGAATGCCGAGAATATCAGCGTAACGTACCGCTCGACGTAGGAGACGGCGTACGAAGTATCCTTGTTCGCTATTTCCTGGAAGTACTCCGTCGCCAATCATGAAGACAGCTCCTCGAATATGGTCTGTGATGACACGAAACGCTTCTTCATTGCCGAAATAGAACTTCCCTGACAGTGTGTTTATTTGAGTAATCACACTCCACATGAGATCAGTTTTGAAAACATCAGCGTCACCATTTGCAGCGGCAGTAATACGTTCAAAGCCACCACCAAAGTCTACGTTTTGCTTTGGGAGTTTTTCAAATCCGCCTTCAGTTTTAATGTATTCAATAAAAACAGAATTACCGATTTCAACGAAACGCCCACAGTCACAATTTGGGTGGCAGTGTTCCCCCCACTTTTTATCGTGCGGTGTGCCAAAGTCGTAGAAGATTTCACTATCTCCCCCACCGATTTCACCAACTGGCATCTTTTCTGGCTTGCCTGAACGACTCCACCAATTTTTGGCTGAGTCATAGTAAAAGATGCGCTCGCCTTCTTTCATACCGCGTTCGTAGCCAGCAGCTTCTGAGCCTATGTCAGCAACCTCATTTGAAACACCACGTTTCGCGAAAATTTCTTGAAGAATGGCAACGGCATCGGTATCTCTGGGTACTCCAGATGCCACGTCGCCTTGAAAAACTGTGGCATAGAGATTCTTTGGATCTAGCCCTACTTCATCAATAAGAAATGAATAAACCCAAGGAAGTTGCTCTTGCTTGAAATAATCACCTAGTGACCAGTTACCAAGCATTTCGAAAAAAGTTGTATGGCGATTGTCACCAACTTCCTCGATGTCTTCAGCACGAAAACACTTTTGTGAGTTCACAAGACGAGTGCCCATAGAGTGTGGTTCACCCATAAGAAATGGCACCAAGGGTTGCATGCCACTTGAGGTGAAAAGAGTCGTCGGGTCATTATCAGGAACGAGCGCCGCAGATGGAATTGCGACGTGACCGTTTTTAACCATGAAATCAATATACTTCTGGCGTATTTCGTTTCCTGAAATTGACATACCTAAATACTATTACTATATAAGCTTCAGCACTTTAGCAAAATAGCTACTATTTTGCTACCGCAGAGAAGGCCTCATTTACAGCGGCGGAACACTCGGTACCGGTACAGGTAAGAAAAGGCGTGTAGCCATAGAAGTAGACTTCCATGAAGTAACCAAGCACAATCATCACTAGTCCAATTACTGTAATAGTGTGTTCGATTCTGTAGCCACGAAGAACAGCCATATCAATTCTTTTCTCCTTAACTAAGCTACTGTGAGCGATCATAACACCCACACCAAGTAGTACTTTGCCAATGGTTCCGATAGTAAGTCCCCAAAAAAGTATATTCATAAGCGCTATTATGACACATTTTTCATAAAGGTCTGTAATTCCCCCCTCACTTTTGCTGTTGGTCCTGCACCACTGACGGTGAGGTACGCTGGATTGAGATAGTGCTTAATCGCGCTGTTCACTTCATCGCGTGTCAGTGAGTGAATTTTACTTTTGTGTTCAGCGATTTCTTGGAGTGAAAACTTCTGCATGTGGTATCCATGAAGATCATTAAGTTGACTCGATAAAGAGTCATTTTGAAGCACGTGGGCGGTGCTAAGAATTTGTTTGAAGAGCTTCAGCTCACTTTCAGTAATGCCGTGTTGATAAAGTTTTTTAATTTCACGAAAAGTGGAAGTGAGTCCTTGAAGCGCTTTCTCGGGAGCAAAAAAGCTCATGATACGCCAGTACCCCTGCTCTTCATTGAAGAATGTTTCGGTCTTGGCGTATATGCCATAGGTGAGTCCTTCTTGTTCTCGAACGGTGCTCATGAGACGACCAGTAAAGCCTCCCCACTTACCAAGTACTGCAATACCAAACATTAGTGGAATAAAATCAGGATGGTGGAGTGTAATCGGTACTGGTGCGCCAATACTGAAGTCGATATTTTGTTTACTAGGTATATCTTTGAGTGTGAGTGATGGATAGGGCGGTTTTTGCTGATGAATTCCGAAAGTTGCTACGGTTTTATGAGAACCTTTTCTAAGTTTTGCTACACCTTTTTTTAGCATTTCTGCATTTATCGGATTTCCAGATACTGAACATGTCCAGCCAAGTGAACGAACTTTTTTGTGAAGTGATTGCAAGTCCTTCGCCGTTACCCTGGTGATGGCAGAAATTAAAGTATCTTCGTCATATGTATAGCGACGGTCCTGGGGGCCATAGAATGCGTTGCGAAGTTGCTCGTGCGCAATAGCACGAGTGTCTTCCTTGCTCTCTTTAAGGGCGTTGGTCACTGTTTGCTTGATACGTTTGAGCTCTTCTTTGTTGAAGTGTGGCGCTTCGAGCATAATTTCTACGAGAGCAAGAACTTTTTTGAAAACAGTACCGTCGCACCGAATAAAAATGGTAAGTACCCCGTCAGAAATACCAGCTGAGATTGTGGCGCCAAGAGAATTTATTGCATCAAGAAAAGTTTCGCGGTTATACTTCCCTGCTCCAGAAATCAAAGCATCTGTGTAAAGAAGTTCGGTAGCGCGTAATAGAGCTGATTGTTCTGTGTGAATATCAACTGAAAGATATGCAACAACAGTCTTGGTGCTTGGTGCGGTAATGGTGGCGAGGGAAAAACCTTCTGATTCGGTGATGTTGTACTTCATGTTATTTCTTGATGCCGATAAAGTATCCAATCGTCATGTTGTTTTGATTAAAGCACTGCTTGCTTGTTTCTAAAATAATTTTAGGCGTGATTGTTTCAAGAATTTTTAGCGTTCTAGTGTACTGAGTCCAGTCACCTGCTGAAGTGTAT
>JAGOON010000026.1 GCA_017992505.1 Minisyncoccota bacterium
CTACCGAGATGTTGAAGCCATGTCATTCGCCACAAGCGATCCTGCACTTACACTTATGCGATTTAAGCGCTATCAAGATGACGCCTTGGCACTTCGCCTCTCTCTCGAAAATATCTACCTTGCACTCAACCCGTATTCAAACCTCTTCAGCACCTCTGATCCAGCTGTATTCTTTTCACAATTTAGCCCTAACAATAATCAGGTTCGTTAATTAATCGCGTATGGATAAATTTTTCAACATTTTAAAGAAGGGAATTGTATTCGGAACAGTACTTGTTTTTGCGTTCGTATTCACATACGTACCTCAACACTTTAACGAAACTCCTCAAGCACACGCACTGGACTTTGACACTGATATTGTGGCAAATATCTCAACAGCAGTCTCAGCAGCGGCTAACGTGAGTCTTACCACCAAAGACACTGTTCTTGACGCTATCGCGTATGCAATCGCCAAGACCATCATCTCTTCTATCATTGGAAGTATGATTAACTGGATTAACTCTGGTTTTAAGGGAAGTCCGGCTTTTGTGCAAGATTTAAAAAGGAATCTTCTTGAGGTTGCCGACCGTGCGGCGGGGGAATTCATTAGAAATCTTGGTGGGGTTGGTTCATTTATCTGTTCACCATTCCAACTCGATATTCAGATCGCGCTTTCAGCAGAATATCAACAATCGCGAGAAGAAAAACCCATTGAAAGCTGTACCTTAACTGGTATCGTCAATAATATTGAAGATTTCTATAACGGTGTCAGCGCTGGCGGTCTCGAAGACTGGATTACCATTACTCAAAACCCAGAAGCATATACACCATACGGACAACTTCTCACCGCACGCTCTGCTATGCGCGTAAAACTCGCGAATGAACAAGGTCAAACTCTTACTGAAATCAATTGGGGTCAAGGCTTTCTTTCAGGAAAAATCTGCGAAGCAATTGAAGGACCTAGTGGTTCTAAAGAAAGTTGCTCTATTTCAAAGCCGGGCCAAACAATTGCAAACTCGCTCAACAAGGCCCTCGGTGCTGGACAAGATCAGCTCGTAGCGGCAGATGAAATCAACGAGCTTATTGGCGCACTTATCGGACAGCTTGCTAGTCAAGCAATTACTGGAGCTGCTGGTCTACTCGGACTCTCATCAGGTACAAGTTACACTTACAGTGGTTTCAATGGTGGTTCCTATGTGAACGCAGCCGTTGCTCAGTCATCAAATACTGCGGGTAATTCAGCTGGATTAAATAATGTCTCTGCGGTTATCTTTAGTGATTCCCTCCAAGTTCAGCGTGATATTGTGACTAGTGCCAACGGCTATATCACACGACTCAATAATTACGCTAACAATAGTCGAAACGCGAGCGATCGTCGCTCACAAGCACGCGTTCTTGCTCAAAATGCAGTCAATATTCGCGATAATGCGATTGCACTTCAATCACCAATAGCAACTATTCTAACTGAATATCAAGCCCTCGACGTTGAAAAAGCTAACGCAAATACTACTAGCCAGAGAAAATTAGCGATTGCTCAGCGACAGGCAGAACTTTACTCTGAGTTTACAAAACTAAACGCATACACGCGAGCTCAACTGAAGGACTTCGAAGAAACGTGGCTATCGGGACTTCTCTAAAACGCACTATGAACAGACTACGCCAGTACATACCCTCAATTACCGCATGCGTGCTAGCGTTTTTCTTTGTATTCACGCCAATGTTAGTATTGGCTCAAAGCAGCGATTCTGATGCCAGTTGGATTCAAGGACTCGTTTGGAAAGTTCTCGTAGCTATTACAGGTAGTCTTCTCTACATCAGTGGTATCGTCTTTGACTACAGTATAAACTCCTTTGTTATCGGCTTTGCTGACTACTACACCAACTCTGGTGTGGGGTTTGCTGTTGATCGGACCTGGGTGACCATTCGAGATTTTGTAAATCTCTTTTTCATTTTTGGTCTCGTCTATATCGGCTTTAAGATGATTCTCGATAGCGATGACTCCAACACGCGTCGGTGGTTAGTTAACCTCATTATTGCAGCACTACTCATCAACTTCAGTCTTTTCATCACTAAGTTTGTGGTTGATTTCTCAAATCAACTTTCAACTCAAATCGCTATTTCAGGCTTCAACGCACAAGTTGTCGGCAATGGTAACGCTATGGGTACCGGCAGTGCTTGGAAGGTTGATATCACTAATCAAATTCTTAGCCTCATGGGCATTGCGAGCCTTTTTAATGTCTCTGCTGGAGCAGACACTCTTAGGCACGCCAGTTGGGGATATATTTTTGGTACGGCTATCATGTTCTTAGTGACATCGTTTGTACTCTTTGCTGGAGGATTTTTACTCATAATTAGGTTTGCATTACTCAATCTTTTTATGGTGCTGTCACCGTTTATGTTTATAGGGTGGATTTTGCCACCACTCTCAAACCTCACCTCAAAGTATTGGGATGCATTTTTGAAGCGTGCATTTTTTGCTCCCGTATATTTTCTTTTCCTCTACTTCTCGCTCGAAATCCTCAAAGCTTTTCAGACCTCCATTGGACTTGCGGGCAAGTACGAGGTGATGGCAAAAACCTTTGGAGCAGCGGAGAGTGCAAACGTCACCCTCTCTGCAACACAGTCAACGATGCCTTTCTTTATCCTTATCTGTATTTTTATGATTGCATCGATTGTGATCGCACAAAAGATAGGAGCTGACGGGGCAGGGACAGCAATTAGGTACGGGCAGATGGCTCGCCAAAAACTACAACGAGGTGTTACCCGTGGAGTGGGAGCAGGTACCGTTGGTGTTGCTGCGCGAACTGGTCGCAATACCATTGGTCGTGCCGCTTACGCTGCAACTCAAAATGAAAAAGTTAAATCTTACGCAGCACGAAGTGCAATCGGAAAGGGCCTTTATAAGACGGCTCAATATGGTGCTGGAGCAACTTTCGACGCACGTAATGTTGGTGGGGTAGGTAAACAACTCAACCTCGGACAAAGTGATAAAGGTGGTTTCAAGAAGCGTATTGATGATAGCGTAAAGGCTCAAAAAGCATTTGCAAAAGACTTGGGATTTGTCGAAATAGATACTCCAGAAGGAAAGCGAAAAGTGGCCGCAAAAGCTGCAGAAGTAAAGGCTCGCAAGGAAATGGAGAAAGTGGAGAGAGAACAAGCTAAAAATATAGCTGTAAAAATCAAAGAATTTTCTAGTCAGAATATTGGCCTCCTTGATCAAGCGATTGCTTCATACACTGAGAACATCGATGAAATGGACAAAAAAATTAAGGCAAAGCAAGTTGAATTTGATAGTAAAAACACATCTGTTGAAAGAAAGGAGTCTCTTAAGATTGAAATTGAAAATGATAAGAAGGGACTTCAAACAGAACGGGACAACCTTACTATCCGCAGAGAGGCGAAGCGAGTTGCTGTTGAGAAATCTATTAGTGCAGAACGCTTAACCGCAGCTAAACAGGCAGAAACTACTGCACGAAGTAGCAACAACTATGAAGGTGTGCAAACAGCAAAGGCTGACCAAGCAAAACACCAAATTGCACTTGATGCGATTGATGGAAAACTTGATGAAGAAATCACAAAGCTAGGTGATGAGCTGGGTGAAATTAATGACATTATTGAGAACAAGAACAATAAACTTAGCAATATCGCCACTGCAGAAGTGAAGTACTCAAAACAAATCGACTACATGAATCAAGTGAAGCGCCAACAAAGAATGCTTGGTAGTGTAGCAACCCTGGGACTTTCAACAGGAGGTGGCGGTCTTGTGGGTGCATCACTTGTTGGCGGCGCAGCTGCGTTTGGGGGTGGTGCTCTCATTGGATTAAATACTGCTGGGGCAAAGAACTACGAACTCAAGCAAGTAATTGAATCACTTGATAAAGAATATGGAAAAGGCGGGGCAAAGACACTTGGTAAACAAAAGGCAAAGGACAGGATAAAGCAAGAAAAAGAAGTAGTTAAAGAAATAGAGGGTGATGATGCTGAAAAGGCAGATAAAGACGGCGACAAGAAGGACGCTGAATAATAGATTGAGACTATGCCACAGGAAATAATCACAACTAGACTTGCAGGACTTTCGCCACAGTATCGAAGTTTTATTGAAAGTGACTTCATAACAGAGGTTGCAACCAGTTTTGGGGAAGCGTCTCTGTTTAATGAGCGCCAAACTGAAATTCTTGAAAACGCCCTTACGTTTTATTTGCTCTTCCTTATGAGTGAAGAAGAAACGGCGAGTTTTATCAGTCGAAACTGTGATATGTCATTATTAGATGCCAACATCCTCCTTAGCGGAATACTTGGCACTCTTCCCGAGGGGATTGATGCGATGGTACGTACGCAATTTTTGCAAATGGGCTCAGCGCCAACAGCCATTCTTGCCTCGGAGATTGCTGAAACAGAAAAGGCTTTTGAAAACATTCAGGGTATTCGCACCATGGCGGCCGATATGAGGGAAGCACAAAACCAGGTTCCCACGTACCAATCCAATCAAGCTGATATTATCACCCCGGATATTCCACCCCCACCGAACAATGGTCCTCGTTGGGAAACTGACAAGTAAATACCAAAACAGCAACTACCTCCATGTATAATGGTGGTATATGCGTTTTGAGGTACCCCAGTTCATTGAGATTGAAGACAAAATTTTTGGCCCTTTGACGTGGCGACAATTCCTCTATCTTGGTGGTGGTTTGGGTATGGCAGTGGTGATGTTTCTAATGTTGCCATTTATCATTTTTGCGATTTTTGGCATACCGCTCGCACTACTTGCTGGTGCCCTCGCATTCTACCCAATCAACAGTCGGCCTTTCTCTTATTTTTTGGAATCTTTTATTAACTACACCACTAAGGAGAAGCTCTACTTATGGCGGAAGCGAGAGGAGGCAACCTATAAAGTAACTCAAGACAATAGACCATCTTCATCTCATACCGCACAACTCAGTCGGACCCGTAAAACCAGTGATATTTCTTCTCTTGCCCGTAAACTCGAATTACAAGCTATTCAAAAACAGCAATAATCATGCCTAACACTCAAGCTCGGTCTCAAGATTTTGTTTCAGTCCGCGACATCAAGGATAATGTTGTTATACAAAAAAACGGTCAGATGGTGATGATTCTTCTTGCATCATCTATCAACTTCGCGCTCAAGTCCTATGATGAGCAACAGGCTATCTTGCAGTCGTTTCAATCGTTTCTAAACACTCTCGACTTCTCACTACAAATTCACATGCAGTCACGTCGACTCAATATTGAGCCATATCTCGCTGTACTTTCACAACTTGAAAGTAAACAAGATAACGACCTTATGCGCATTCAACTTCGTGAATATGTCGCTTTTATTCGCTCATTCACTGTTGATGTTGATGTCATGAGCAAGAATTTCTTTGTCATTGTGCCCTATACGCCAGGTGTTGCAATTGGAAAAAGTTTTGGCCTTCTTCCGGGAAAGAAGGGGGGTATAACACTTTCTGACAACTCATTTGAGGAACACCGGACCCAACTTGAACAGCGCGTCGCACTCGTGACCGAAGGCCTGGCGCGGGTTGGGGTACGTAGTATTGTACTTGGAAAAGATGAACTCGTTGAACTTTTCTATCACATTTATAATCCAAGTGATCCGACTGGAGCAGCCCCTTTAACCGAAAGTAATGTATAGCTATGGGACTTTTTGATGTACTAAAACAAAAGAAACAAACTGACGGGGTTTCATTTGGTGACCAACTACTCACCCTTAATGATGTAATTGCTCCGTCAGCAATTAACATAAATCCACGTCACATCAATATCAGTGGTGTCGTCGCACGTGTGTATTATGCAGTTTCATACCCTCGCTTTTTGAGTGAGGGGTGGCTCGAACCAGTTCTCAATCTCGCCCGCGAGGTCGACATCTCCATTTTTATTCATCCCATTGACACTGCCGAGACCCTTAAAAAGTTTCAAAAAAAGGTGGCTGAAGTACAGAGCCAAATTAATGTAAAAGAAGAACGTGGGGAAGTGCGCGATCCACAGCTTGAAGCCGCCTATCAAAACCTTGAGGACCTTCGAGACAAACTCCAACAATCTGAAGAAAAGCTTTTTAATGTTGGTTTTTATTTAGCTATTTACGGAAAAGATGAGGCTGAAATTAATAAGGCTGAAAATGACATCCGTGGCATTCTTGACTCTCGCCTTATCACCATGAAGCCTGCACTTTTCCAACAAGAACAAGGATTTAAGAGTATTATTCCTCTCTCAACCGACGAGCTTCTTGTTCATAGCAAGTTCAACTCGTCACCCCTTTCAAGTTTTTTCCCGTTCACTTCCTTCGACCTCACCTCAGATAGCGGTATTCTCTACGGCATCAACCGTCACAACTCATCTCTAGTTCTTTTTGATCGCTATAGCCTGACTAATTACAACTCTGTTACCTTCGCCACCTCAGGAGCGGGGAAGTCATATGGACTTAAGCTTGAAATTCTTCGTTCCCTTATGTTTGGTACAGAAGTAATTGTGCTTGATCCAGAACGTGAGTATGAATATCTTGCCGAAGCGACAGGTGGACGTTTCTTTAACATTTCACTTTCATCAGATCACCATATCAATCCGTTTGATTTGCCCGCGCCACAAACTGACGAGGACCCACGCGATGTACTTCGCACGCATGTGATTGAGCTTGTGGGACTTTTTCGTCTTATGCTTGGTGGCCTTGCACCAGAAGAAGAGACGCTCATCGACCTCGCTATTCAAGAGACCTATGCGCTCAAGGATATTACTGGCGACACCAACTTCGCAGACCAAGAACCCCCCCTTCTTTCAGACTTTGAAATGGTACTCGCGGGTATGGACGGAAGTCAGTCACTCATTAATCGTCTCCAAAAATACACCTCGGGTACTTGGTCTGGCTTTATGAATAAACCAACCAATGTGGATGTTAACCAAAAATTTGTGGTGTTCTCTCTCCGTGACATGGAAGACGAACTAAAGACCATAGCGATGTATATCATTACAAACTTCATTTGGAGCTCAATTCGTCGTCGTCTTGCGAAGCGTCTTCTTGTTATTGATGAGGCTTGGTGGATGATGAAATCTGAGGACACCGCCTCATTCCTTTTTAGTCTCGCCAAACGTGGTCGTAAATATTATCTTGGCATTGCTACCATCACTCAAGATGTGGACGACTTCCTTCGTTCACCCTACGGAGTACCGATGATTACTAACTCCTCGATTCAACTTCTCATGAAACAGTCGCCAACCGCGATTGATAATATCCAAAGGACATTCAACCTTACCGACGAAGAAAAGTTTCTACTACTTGAATCAAGTGTGGGAGAAGGAATCTTTTTCGTCGGACTCAAACACGTCGCAATTAAAATCATTGCCTCCTATACTGAAGATCAAATTATTACCTCTGATCCGTCACAACTTCTTCAAATTCGCCAAGCCCGTGCCGAACTTCAAGCTTCTCGCGTGTAGTACAATAGGCATATATGCCACCGCGCCCCACACGCAATAACAATATCCGAAACGTCGAGTCTGGCGATATTGAAGCGCGACCACGAGACGCTGCGCTTAGAAAAGCTGCCAATGAGCGTGCTTCAGCGTATATACGTCAAATAGAAACTGAGCGTGATATAAATCAACCAAATTCTCACCCCACCGTCAGCCAAGACTTTAATCAGTACGCGGATGAGAGAGCTATCCAATCCACTAACGCTACTGGATCAGGAGCGAGGGGTGTGAACACGCAATATCGTAATGGCGCCATCCCAAATAACACCCGCCGTGTCCAAACAGAAACACGAGTTCCTTCGACAAGAAAAACGCGGACAAAGGGACGCCCCTCTTTCAAAAGAGCTCTTCCAAATGTTCCAGTACTTGATGTAAACCCAGTTGTGCTCGCTAGAGCAACCACAGTGAGTGTGACCAATATTACTTGGGGAATAGGGTTGTGGGCAGCTATTCAACTTCCATTAGCGATAATGAGCCTTATTTTCTTTGGTGCAACCTATATTGTAAAGGATGTCATTCCTGCCCAGATAAAAAGTATTACTGGTGAGACACTTTATAACGTTGGCGAGAGTATTGCTTCTACTTTTACCAATACTGCTGGTTGGTTGTTGGAGAAAATATTTGGATTTAATCTCATTGAGTTATTGAAGCCAGAGAACTATTTTGTACTAACCCACATGCTCGTGTTTGTGATTGGGTTCGCAACCTTGATTCTGATGGGAATTATCTACCAAATCTCTTTAATTAACTGCGTTTTTGGTAAGCATTCAGCTTTAAAAATCACCACGCTGGTTTTTGCCAGCTTTGCCTATATGGTACCTCTCCTAAACCTCATTCCGTGGTTCATTTTTTGGGTACTTGTTGTTTGGCGATATCCAGAATAACCCACAATAGAAACGCTCCTGTCTGTTATCATAGTGGTATGAGGTTTCTAGCCCTACTTTTATGTTTTTCTTTTGTTACACCACTTTTGGTGCGTGCACAGATTTCGGCAAATACTCTTCTTGAGACAAATCTTTCAATTACTAGCCAACCTGAGTATCCTGCACCCAGAGAGACAACTCACCTTTCTTTGAATGACTATGGGGGAGCAGTTTATGGTGCAAGTATTGAATGGTATCTAAACGACAAGATAATTCCAGGTGGAACAAATAAACGAAGTCTTGATATTACTGTTGGGGATGTTGGTGAGGTATTGGTGGTGGAAGCTATCCTTACTCGAAGCGACGGTAGCAAAGCAACGCTTTCAAAGACATTCGACCCACTTTATGTCGATGTTGTTGTTGAACCAGAAACTCATGTGCCTGGATTTTATACTGGTCGTTCACTTCCAAGTGTTGGGAGTACCGTCTATCTCACCGCGCTTCTCGATAATGGGGCTCCGATGGACAAAGACCTGGTATACCTCTGGAAGGTAAATCAAACAGTACTCGAAAATGGGCCTGTTCGTGGTCGAAATAGAATCTCTTTTGTCATGCCACAAGACAGCTATAGTGTGGTTTCTTTACAAGTAGCAAAACCAGACGGCACCATCCTCGCGAAACGTTCAACGATTGTTTCTGCAACTGCTCCACAGATTCATTTTTATGAAGTAAACGCCCTCTACGGCACCGAGGTAAGATCACTAAATGCATTCAATATGATTGGTAGTGGGGCAACCCTAAAGGCAGAACCGTATTACCTCGACTCTCAAACATTTAATAATCCGAATCTTCTGGAGTGGAACATCGATAAGAACAAGGTGGGTGGTGATTCAAACAATCCTTATAATATAACTCTCGAAAAAACTGGTTACCCTGGTAAATCAACGCTTGATTTTCATGTACGAAATACCACAGCATTACTTCAGGGCGCTCGCAAGAGTATCAATATCAATATATGAAACGTTGGCTCTTCATCATCGGCATAATTATCATTCTTAGTCTTATTTCCATCTGGCTCTTCCTCCTATTTGCTAGTAATGAGACAAAATCTGATATCTATAACCGTTTTGGATTTACAGGCACGCAAGAGGGTGGAGTTGTTGAAGATATTGTCGATGCAATCCTGCCAGATCTTGAACCAGAAAAAGTTCCACTTCGTCAACTCACCACCAAGCGTGTGATTGGTTACGCTGAGGTTGCTCTATCGAGCTCCTCGCCTCAAATTTATTTTTCAGAAGCCGGTACAGGACACATTTATAGTCTCAACCTACAAAATGGTGTTGAGACAAAGATCTCAAATATTACTGTGGCGGGTGCACGAATGGCTCACATCTCGAAAGGTGGTACTTTTGCTGCTGTACGGGCAGGAGAAGAAGAAGCTGGTCCACTCACAATCATTCTTTTTACTAATGGTGGTACAGAATCATTTACTATTGATGAACTTGTGCTTGATTTCACCATTACTGATTCCGACCAATTACTCTACACTACTTCTGACACGGATGGTGTTTTGGGACGAAGTTACGATATCGAGGGTCGAGTTTCGCGCACCATCTTTAGCGTACCGTTTAGGCAAGCTGTGGTGGAGTGGGGTAATCACTCCGAAGCAACTCATTACGTTTTACCAAAACCCACACGAGCTCTTGAGGGTTATTTGTATAAAATAGAGAAGGGCACTCTTGGGCGCACGCCTGTTTCTGGGTATGGTCTTACTACACAAAACGATGATTCTTTGACTCTCTTTACAAAAGCCAATAC
>JAGOON010000058.1 GCA_017992505.1 Minisyncoccota bacterium
TATAGAAACTAAGCGAGCAAATAATCGCAATGTTAAGTATGACCAAGGGCCAAATTAAGATTCTGAACATGTTCTTTCTCCTTCTGTGTTAGGTTATACCATAGGAATAGAAAATAGAAAGACCGACACGCTTCGCGTGTCGGTCTTTCTGCAACACTTACATCAAGTTTATTGAGCAGTGAATGTTGTGTAGATTTGGTCGATTTGAACATCACCAGCGAGGCTGAAGTCGAAGTCACCATCTTCTTTGAAGACAACTACGGCGTACTTCTTACCCGCTGTTGTTGGGGTCTGGAGAATAATATCCTTTGGTACGAGACCCTGTGATTCGCTGAAGCGAACAACGCCGAGAATGTAACCGAGTTGGTCGTCATTGTATTGGCGAACACCAATCCACCCTTCACCTACTGGGTAAGTAGCACTTTCAATCGCGATAAGCGAAGATGCTGGTTGATCTTTGATAACAATCACACCTTCTTCAGCGACCTTAAGGGTTGGGGTTGCGTCTGTACTTCCATCCGCTTCATCTGCTGATTTGTCAGTAGTACTTGCTGTTTGCTCGTCTGCTTTTACATCATCATTCTTCTTTTGGTCGCTTGGACCTGAGAATGCCCACACGAGCATACCGCCAATAAGGAGTCCGACGACAAAGGCCACTAAGGTCTTTTTACTTTCGTCGTTGTTATGTTCATCTGCCATACGAATTTATGAATTTGCTGTATTAACTGTAATGAAATGAGTATATCATGTGAAAATACCTTGAAATATTGACAGTAGGACGCTTCTCTGCTGATTTACGCTTGGCAAATATCGCTCACTTCTTGCATAACGGCTTCTTGCTTACGGGTGGATAGATGAAGATGTCTGAGAACATGTGGTTGGCCCAAAATATCCTTGCAAAGAATGACATTTCGACTTATTAGAGCTTCGATTTGAGATGGAGTAAGGCTTTGAAGCACGGTTATGGGATAAATCTTTGCTCGCTCAATGCGGTCATGGAGATTGTTCCTTTTTGGGTAATCCCAACTCAAAAGCTTTACTCCGACGCATTCCGCGTAGCGCTCAGCTGCACTCGTGAACTTTGTATTGGTTATAAGCCAGAATTCTTTGATGCCACAAATATCATCCGTGCAAATCCGTGCTTCCTTAAGATCAAGTAAACGGGCATATGAATACATAGCAACTTGCAAATCGGACTTGATTCCAGGTCTGGCGTGAAATTTCGCTTCACCGACAAAACTATGGTCTTCCTTATAGGCAGCAACATCAATTTCGTGCTCTGCACACTTTCCAGGAATGATGATACCTGTTTGTACTTTGTAACCATCTGATTCAAATAGTTTTCCGAGAAATAACTCAAACGGAAAGCCAGTTGGGCCAAGACCGAAGAGGGCTCGTCTTAGTGAATATCGGGCAGCAGCGGGTGCTTGGTGTTGCCTTAGAAGTGAAAATGCGTGACGGTAGATTTCCTGTGTGTACACGCCGCTATGAAGAGTCTTTTCCACATCCGCAACAATTTCATTTATTTCTTGAGGATTGGCACCAGCGCGACGCAAGGAACGTCGCAGTTTTTCTACTTTAAAGTACTCAGTGGTACCATCAGCCTTCGTAACTAAGAACGTCATTACAGGATTGTACCACCTCCAATACAGTGATTACCTCGGTAAATAACACATGATTGACCTACGGCTGGTCTCTCTACTTCTTCGTTTGTTCGGAGTGTGAGCGTATTCTCCGTGAGAGTAGCAATGGTAATCGTAAACGGCGTTTGGCGATAACGGAATTGTGCCTCAACAATATCACCTGCATTGAGTGGAGCACGTAATGTAATGCTTCCAAGAGAAATGTTTTCGGTAGAGGTGATGTGTGGTTTTTCCTCAGAGACAGTGATGGTGTTTTTTTCTGAATCTTTAGCTGTTACATACAGTTGTTTGCGGTCAGTGTCTTTATTGTTGAGGGTAAACCCGTGTCGTTGTCCAATAGTGTACACTAGCGCACCTCTATGCGTACCAATTACCGTACCAGCTTCGTCGAGCACATTCCCTTCTTGTAAGGTGACATAGTGTGAGAGAAATTCCGGAATATCTATATGACCAAGAAAACACACACCCTGACTATCTTTTTTGGTAGCAGTTGGAATACCAGCCTGACTGGCTTCTTTTCTAATTACACTTTTTTCACTATCGCCAACAGGAAAAAGAGCGTAGTTAAGTTGCTCGTTTGAAAGTGACCAAAGAAAGTAAGACTGATCTTTATTGTTATCAATACCTCGATGAAGCTCGGCTCCGTAATTGGTGTCGACGCGCTTCACATAGTGCCCTGTAGCAACATAGTCAGCCCCCCGCTCCTTTGCGAAACGTAGAAAAGCGCCAAATTTCACTTCTTTATTGCACAACACATCGGGGTTTGGGGTCCGTCCCGCTTTGTATTCGTTTATAAAATGCTGGGCGACCTCATCGCGATATTCTGCTTCTGCGTCACAGGTAAGAAATGGGATATCAAGATGTGCAGCGACTCTCATCGCATCAAGGCGCTCTGCTTCCCAGTTGCACACCATAAAATCTGGATGCCAGACCTTTATAAAGACGCCAACTACATTAAAACCATGCTTCTTAAGACGAAGCGCAGCGACTGAAGAATCAACTCCTCCAGAGAGTCCAACAAACACGGTTTGTTTTTCTGACATGCGCAAAAAGTACCACGCAGGCTACTTATCGTAAATAGCGCTCGATATTATTGAGGTGTTCA